>CAJBXX010000035.1 GCA_903959715.1 uncultured Alphaproteobacteria bacterium
ATTTATTATTGGCGATAAAAAATATTACCGAAGCAATTAAGCATAAAATCAATCCAAGCTTAGGCAAATAAGGAGTTGAGATAATGGCGAATTTAAAATCGGCAAAAAATTCAACGGCTTTGATAAAAAAATCTATCGAATATTTCATCAAAAATAAGGGGATATTTTCGATTGCAAATGGCATCAAAAATAACGCTAAAAATCCCGCGGGCATGATTAAAAAACCAACCAAAGGAATTGCCACTAAATTAGCAAAGAAACCTACAAAACTAAAGGTTTGGAAGCTATTCATTAAAATCGGTAAAGTAACAATTTGAATAATCGCCGTGATTATAAAAATTTCATAAAAATATAATTTTATTTTACTCAAAAATCCGGTGATAAATTTATCTTCAAGCTTCAAATTGGCGTCGGGAAAAATTTTATTACGAAAATAATCGACATAACAAACCATCGTTAAAATCGCTAAAAAAGATAATAAAAAACTGATTTGAAATATATTATGCGGATTAAATAAAACTAATAAAAATAACGCCAAAAATAACGCTCTTTTGCCATCAAATTTACGATTAATTAATAAACTCAACATCACCATCCAAACCATGATTAAAGCCCGTTGAGCTGGCAAAGGAGCGTCGGCAATTTTTAAATAAAAATAGCTGGCAAAAATTGCAAAAATCGCCGAAATTTTTTTAAGATCAAAACGCAAAGCAACATATTCAATTCGCGATAAAAGCCAACGAATGCTTACGAAAAAAATTGCACTCGCCAACGATAAATGAAAGCCTGAAATCGATAATAAATGTGACAACCCCGAATTGCGAATGGCGGTGAGAAGATTTTTGGAAATTTGTTTTTGTTCGCCGATAAGCAACGCCAGAGCGACGCTGGCGACATCGCCACTTAAATTATTTAAAATTTTTTGACGAATTTTTTCGCGTAAATTTAAAAACCACGAATCAATAGAATTAATGTTGTTTTTTTGAATAATTTGAGGTTTTCCCATAAAAAATCCGAAAGCTTGAATATTTTTTACGCGAGCATTTGATTTTAAATCAAAACTTTCCTTAAAATCTGGAAAATCTACTGGCTCTAGGACGGCATTAAAATTTATTATATCGTTAATATTAAAATTTGTTGATTTTTTAGCGAGATTTAGCGAGATTTTTTGTGGAGAATTTTTGAGAATAAATTCATTATTTTGAGCAATCCAATTTTGAGTAAAATTATTTTTTTTGAAATCTAAAAAACGCCGATCAACCTCTTGATAATTAAGAAGATTCACATAATTTTTATAAATTTTTTTGGCAAAAGCTTGTTGTTTTTTAGTTGGTTTTTTTGAGTTTTTTTGCGAAGTTTTTTTTATTTTTTTCTTTAAAAATTTCTTCGACTTTTTTTTAATCTCCTTCTTTTTCTTTTTAGTCTTCTTAACCTTCTTAGTGCTGGCTTTATCAATTTTATTATTTTGAAAATTCAGTTTATTTATGGTCAAATTTTTTAACAAAATATTAACCCCAAAATTATGATTTACGGGATTGTAAAATTCTTTTAAATCAACAATTTTGCCGACGCCTTTGACATAAATTTTTTGGGCAAAAATTTCATTTTTGGCGAAATATTTTACATAAAATCTACTGTAAAAAATTCCTAAAATAAAAATGATTAATGCTAAATAAAAAACCGCTCGCGATGATTTGAAATTGAGGCTCCAAAGTAAAATTAAAGCACCAAATATTACGATAAAAAATTGCAAAAAATAATCGCAATTTTTTTCAAAATATATATAAAAAGCGCATCCCAAAACGAACAATAAAATTGCATAAAAAATGAAGTTTAAGCGTTCGCAAGCGAAAATGTTTGTGATGATTAATGTGGGTTTCATAGTTGCGGTGAAGCGGGTTAAAAGGTTTATTAATTTATTAGTTTTTTGTTATTTTAATTTTAAAATGCTTTATAATAAATTTCCAATTCTATAAAACTCAAATTTCATCGCGGATACGGCGATTTACTCGCCGTGGAGCGATTCAATTTTTTCCTAAATTTGCGTTAGCAAATTTAAGTAAACCTTATTTTGCGTTAGCAAATTTAATTAGTGGACGCGTTATTCCAGAAAGTGGTTTTAAAATTTTTATTAATAAAATCTTGATGCTCTTTTAATTCTTCGCTCGATAATTCAAAATTGCGAGCGGGAATAATTTTTTTATTATTTTTCGAGGGCATTAATTCGATTATTTGGTTATTTTTTGTGGCATCATTTTTTTTAAAATTATCAAAACCAAAGCCTTCTTGAGCCCCACCCATCAACTCAATATAAACATCGCACAATAATTCGGTATCAATCATTGCGCCGTGTTTTTCGCGTTTTGATAAATCAAGATTGAATCTTTTACAAAGTGCGTCGAGAGAATTTTGTCCGCCTGGAAATTTTTTACGAGCTAGTATCAAGCTATCAACAACGCGAGACATTTCCAAGGTTTTTTTTCTTAAAATATTGAGTTCAAAATTTAAAAATTTTATATCAAAAGAGGCGTTATGAATAACTAAAATATCGTCGCCGATAAAATCTAAAAATTTATCAGCGATCAAATCAAAAGTTGGTTTATCTTTTAAAAATTCGGTGGAAATGCCGTGAATGCGAAAGGCTTCTTGCGGAACATCGCGACGCGGATTTACAAAGCTGTGAAAAACTTTGCCAGTTTTAACTTTGTTGATTAATTCAAAGCAAGCGATTTCAATAATTTTGTGTCCATCTTTGGGGTCCAAGCCGGTGGTTTCGGTATCAAGACAAATTTCACGCATGTTAATTTGTGGTTGAATTTTTAGGTTGACAAAATGATCGCGAAGTCTCGGAATTAATGAAATCCATCACTGTTTTTATTGTGGAATTTTGTGATAAATTTTGCGAAATTTTTTGAGTGCGATTCAAAAAATTATCATTTTTATTATCGCCAAAAACTTGTTTGTAAAAATTTCTAAGAGCGTGAATTTCGTCGTGAGAAATATTTTGACGCTTCATGCCGACTAGGTTTAGGCCAGCCAAATGAGCTCTTTCACCCATCACTAAACCAAAAGGAATTACATCATTTTCAACGCCCGACATGCCTCCAATCATGGCTCCGTTGCCAATTCGCACAAATTGATGAACTGCCGACAAACCGCCAATCACAACATTATTGCCAACTTGAACATGTCCAGCGAGGGTTGCGTTATTTGCTAAAATAATATTATCGCCAATTAAACAATCGTGAGCGATGTGAACGCCAACCATCAATAAACAATTATTGCCGATTTTTGTAAGCATACCGCCATCTTTAGTGCCGAGATGAATTGTAACATGTTCACGAATTGTGTTGTTGTCGCCAATGATTAATTGAGAATCTTCGCCCGCAAATTTTAAATCTTGTGGAACCAAGCCAATTGTGGCGAATGGAAAAATTTTATTATTTTTGCCGATTGTAGTGTTGCCATCAATAACGACATGACTTTTTATAATCGTTCCTTCATCAATTTTAACATTGCTTCCAATGACGCAGAAAGCACCAATCTCAACGCTTTTGGCGATTTGGGCTCCGTCATTTATAATCGCAGTTTTGTGAATCATTTTTTAAATAATTTTTTTATCTTTATCGACAATCATGGCAGAAAGCTGAGCCTCAGAAACTTTTTGACCATCTACGAAGGCTTTAGCATCAAGCTTCCAAACCGCTCCACGATTTTGAATTGCCTCGATTCTAAGTTCTAAAACATCACCCGGAATAACGGGTTTTCTAAATTTAGCGCCATCGATTGACATAAAATAAACTAATTTTTCATCAGCTTTAAAATCTTCATTGCAGGTAACCATTAAGGCGCCCGCTTGTGCCATGGCTTCAATGATAAGAACGCCCGGCATAATTGGATGATCGGGGAAATGTCCCAAAAAATGAGGCTCGTTAAAAGTAACATTTTTGATGGCAACAATTTTTTTCCCCGGTTCAAGACTTAAAACCTTATCGACTAAAAGCAATGGATAGCGATGAGGCAATGATTTAAGAATTTTTTCAATATTGATGTTTGTGGATTTCATAAATTTTTTAAGTGTATTTTTCTATCAAGAAAATAAATTTACAATCAAAAAACCATAAAATCAAATTCAATTTTTTACTTGAACACAAAAGTTTTAAATGATTAAATTAAATTTATCAGGAATTTGTAAATTTTTTATCAATGAATAAACTCAAAGAAACAAATCAATTTAATGGTGCCGAAATTATTGTTAAAGC
The DNA here is from genome assembly GCA_903959715.1 of uncultured Alphaproteobacteria bacterium. Classification (GTDB taxonomy): domain Bacteria; phylum Pseudomonadota; class Alphaproteobacteria; order Rickettsiales; family UBA1997; genus CAILUF01. The sequence goes on from CAJBXX010000035.1 coordinate 4,263, forward strand.
CTTGATTAACGAGGGCATTGACACGATTTTTGGATATCCCGGCGGTGCTATTTTGCCATTTTACGATGCACTTTTTCAACAAAATCGCATCAAGCACATTCTCGCTCGACATGAGCAAGCCGCCACTCATTCTGCCGAAGGCTACGCCCGTTCAACGGGTAAGGTCGGAGTTATAACTGTCACTTCGGGTCCGGGTGCAACTAATGCTATCACGGGTTTGACCGATGCTTATATGGATTCAGTTCCATTGGTTTGTTTTTCTGGTCAAGTTGCCACAACGGTTATTGGCACCGATGGCTTTCAAGAGGCTGATATTACTGGCTTGACTCGCTCTTGCACTAAACATAATTATTTGGTAAAAAATGTTAATGATTTGGGTTATATAATTCACGAAGCCTTTCATATTGCTAGAACCAATCGCCCCGGACCCGTTTTAATCGATGTGCCGAAAGATGTTCAAAATAGCTTCGGAATTTATACTGGTAAAGTTGAAATCAATCGTCAATCTTATCAAATTAAGCAAAGAAAATTTTCGTTAAATCACGACAATATTTCTCAAGCCATCGATTTAATTGCCTCGGCACAGCGACCGAATTTTTATGTTGGTGGTGGCGTTATAAATTCTGGCGATGAAGCTTGCGAGGCACTTACAAAATTGGTTCGCCATCTAGGTTTTCCAATCACTAACACCTTGATGGGTCTCGGAGCTTTTCCGGCAACTGATAAACATTTTATTGGCATGCTTGGAATGCATGGAACCTACGAAGCCAACATGGCGATGTATGGATGCGATGTTATGATTAATATTGGCGCTCGTTTTGACGATCGCGTTACCGGCAAAGTTTCGGGATTTTCTCCAAATTCCAAAAAAATTCATATCGATATCGATGAATGTTCGATCGATAAAATAATCAAAGTTGATGTCTCAATAAATGCCGATGCTAAACATGCGATTGAGGCTTTGCTCGAAGAAATTGATCGACGAAAAATTGGTAATCGTCGTAGAGAAATCAATGATTGGTGGCAACAAATTGAAAAATGGCAATCGATAAAATCCTTATCTTACGAGGCTTCGAAAAAAACTATCAAACCCGAATATGCAATTGAAAGATTGAACGCTTTGACCAAAGATTCGCAACCCTTTGTTTCAACCGATGTCGGGCAACATCAAATGTGGACGGCACAATATATTCAATTCGATAAACCAAAAAAATGGCTCACTTCGGGTGGGCTTGGAACTATGGGATACGGCGTTCCGTCGGCAATTGGTGCTCAAATCGCCAATCCACAAGATCTAGTTATTTGTGTAAGTGGTGACGCAAGTTTCATGATGAATATGCAAGAGCTTTCAACCATCAAGCAATATAATTTGCCCGTTAAAATTTTCATTTTAAATAATCGTTATATGGGCATGGTGCGTCAATGGCAAGAGCTGATTTACGAAAAACGCGAAAGTCAATCTTACATGGAATCTTTGCCCGATTTTATGAAATTAGCGGAAAGTTTTGGCATCCTTGGTATTGAATGCGATAAGCCCGATCATCTCGATGAAAAAATTCTCGAAATGCTTAATCATAAAGGTCCGGTTTTATTTAATTGTCTCGTTGATAAATCAGAAAATGTTTTCCCAATGATTCCCGCTGGCTCGTCGCATAATGAAATACTACTCGGAAGCCAAGCAAAGCAATATGTAACCAAAGATATTAACGCGGTTTAATTTAATTTTATGACAGAAATTCGAAGACATGTAATTGCAGTTTTGATTGATAACGAGTTCGGAGCTTTGGCGCGAGTGGTCGAGTTATTTTCCGCTCGTGGCTACAATATCGAAACCTTATCGGTCGCCCCAATTTCCCAAGATAAAAAATTATCGCGCATCACTATCACCACTTTTGGCACCGATAAAACTATAGATTTAATTTGTAAATTATTGTGCCGAATCGTTCCCGTTCATAATGCGGCGGAACTTAGCAAAAATGATGATTACATCGAAAGAGAATTATGTTTAGCACAAATAATTTCTTCGCAACAACAACTTGAAGATGCTCAAAAATCTTTGCAAAATTTTCGCTTTCAAATTATTGATACCGAAGAAAATTCGACAGTTTTTGAAATTATCGGCAACTCAAAACAAATTGATGAAGCTTTGAAAATCCTTGAAAATTATGGCTTGGCAACAGTTTCTCGGACGGGAATCGCCGGCGGTTTTAAAGGCAAAAAACGCCTTGACCAAATTTAAAATATTAAAATTATGATTGATATAAAATGGATTCGTGAAAATCCACAAAAATTTGATAATGCCATGGAGGCACGCAAATTAAGCATTCGCGCTTCAGAACTTCTTATTCTCGACGAACAAAAACGCAAAAAAATCTTTTTAATTCAAGAGCTTCAAGCCAAACGCAATAAGCTGGCACAAGATATTGCAATTATTAAAAAAAATAATGGCGACGCTTCGCCATTTTTGCAAGAATCAAAAAATATTAACACGCTTTTGAGCGATGCCGAAAAAAATTTAGAAAGTGAAGAATTGTTAAATGAAAAACTTTTAAATATTCCCAATATCCCTTATCACGAAGTGCCCGTAGGCTTCGATGAAAATGATAATATTGAAATTGAAAAATTTGGCGAGCCCAGAAAATTCAATTTTACGCCAAAATCTCACGAAGATCTTGGCGAAGCCTTGAAAATGCTGGATTTTGAGCAATCAGCACAAATGTCGGGAGCTCGATTTTCAACTTTGAGTGCAGATTTGGCAAGGCTTGAAAGGGCTCTTTCCAATTTTATGCTCGACATCGCTTCGACGCATAATTACATCGAAATTTCGCCACCAAATTTAGTAAAATCCGAAGCCATGAAATTTTCGGGACAATTGCCAAAATTTTCCGAAGAAGCCTTTGTTACAACCGACGGCTATTGGCTTATTCCAACTTCCGAAGTATCGTTGGTAAATTTGGTCGCCAAAAAAACTTTTAGCGAAAATGATTTACCAATTCGTTTCACCGCTTTCACCCCTTGCTTTAGAAGAGAAGCGGGCTCGGCGGGCAAGGATACGCGAGGCATGATTCGCCAACATCAATTTAAAAAAGTCGAATTAGTTTCAATTACTTCGCCAGAAAATTCTAATCAAGAACATGAAAGAATGACCAACATCGCTTGCGAAATTTTGCAAAAGCTTGGTCTACCTTACCGCAAAATTTTATTATGCTCGGGCGATATGGGTTTTTGTGCACAAAAAACTTATGATTTGGAAGTCTGGTTTCCATCACAAAATAAATATCGCGAAATTTCAAGTTGCTCAAATTGTGGTGATTTTCAAGCCCGAAGAGCTAATATAAAATATAAAGATAAAGAAGGAAAAAGTCACTTCGTCCACACCTTAAATGGCTCTGCACTAGCGGTTGGACGCACTCTCATCGCTCTTTTGGAAAATTATCAAAATGCAGATGGTTCGATTGAAATTCCACAAATTTTGCAAGATAAAATGGGTAAAAAAATTATTTGTTTGAAATAATTTTAAAGCTGTAATGGATTTAAAATTTGCAATTACGCAAACATTAATTATAAAAAAATTGG
>CAJBXX010000036.1 GCA_903959715.1 uncultured Alphaproteobacteria bacterium
AAAACTAAATTATGGGCGGAGCAAGCTCTACAAAATTCGGGTTGCGATTATTTAATTTTTAGAATTTCGTGGATTTATGATAATCGCCCTACTAGCAAAAATTTCGTTAATACCATTAAAAGATTAGCTTTAGAAAAAGAAGAAATTAGCGTCGTTGATGATCAAATCGGAAGCCCTACTTCGGCTGAATTTGTTGCCTCAAACACTATTCGCTTTATTAAGAAAATTACTTTAGAAAATTTTGATAAAAATGGCGTGGAGAATTCGATAAAATTTGATAGAAATTTGATTAATCAAATTTATCATTTGAATAATGGGGAGAATATTTCGTGGCACGATTATGCTTGCAAAATTGTCGCTGAATTGCAAAAAAATTCTTCGGCAATTATTCTCAAAAAAATTAATAAAATTCCAAGTTCGGAATATAAAACTAAAGCGATGCGGAGTTTAAATTCGACGTTGAATAATAAAAAATTTTTGAGAATAATTGGAGAAAATAATAACCTAAATAATTAATTTACATCACATGAAACTTGGCATATCTTATAATTTATTTGACGGCGAGGAACTGCTTGAATATTCGATTCAATCAGTTCGCAACTCTGCGGATCACATCAATGTTGTTTATCAAAGAATTTCGAATTGGGGCGAGCCTTGCTCGGAAAATCTCGAAGATTTATTGAGTGATTTGGTGAAGAAAAAATTAATCGATAAAATTTATTGCTATACTCCAAAAAAAACTTCGGCGAGTAAAAACGAACTGCGTAAAAGAAATATTGGCTTGAATATCGCTAAAGCACGATTCTGTAGCCATTTCCACAATATGGATTGCGATGAATTTTATCATAAAAATCAATTTGATGAGGCAAAGAAATTTATTATTGCCAATAAAATCGAGGCTTCTTCTTGCAAATTTATCAATTATATTAAAAAGCCAATTTGGCAAATTCAAGAAGATCCCGCAATGTATGTCCCCTTTATTGCCAAAATAAATTTACTCACTAAACTTTCGCGAAAATCTTATTTTCCGGTTTTGGTTGACCCTACTCGCAAGATGAATGGCGATAGAAAATTTAAATATTTTGAACCGCAAGATTTACGAATGGAACATATGTGGTTAGTGAGAAAAGATTTAAATAAAAAATTCAATAATAGTTCTGGCAGAAAATATACAAAACCCGAATTTATTGCGGAAGTCCTTGATTATCAATATCCGGGCAAATTTCTTGGCAATGACGTGCTTGAAGTTGAGAATGTTTTTAAAATTAAAATTTAGTTTAATTTATGCCCAAAATTTCAGTTTTAATGTCATGCTATAATCATGATAAATTTGTTGGCGAGGCGATTGAATCAGTTTTAAATCAAAGTTTTAAAGATTTTGAATTGCTAATAATTGACGATAATTCCACCGACAAAACTTTTGATATAGTCAACAGCTTCAAGGATCCAAGAATAAAAGCTTTTCGCAATGAAAAAAATTTTGGCATGGTTTTTAACACCAATTCATTAATCAAAAAATCAAACGGTGAATATATCGCCATCATCAATTCTGATGATTCTTGGCTTCCAGAAAAATTGCAAAAACAACTCGATTTTCTCGAAAATAATGAAAATTATGGGGCTTGTTTTACCCTCGCTAACATTGTTAATGAGAGTGGCGAAAGCATAAAAAATAATATTCAAGAATCGTTAAAATATCTCGAACTTAATCGCCTCGGTTTTCTAAATTATTTTTTCTTTTATAATAACCCACTTTGCTATCCGAGCGTTTTAATTCGCAAAAAAGTTTTTGAAAAAATATCGCTTTTTAATCCGGCTTATATCATTTTTTTAGATATCGATATGTGGATTAGAATATGCCTTGCAGGTTTTGAAATCAAGATTCTAAACGAAAATTTAACTAATTTTAGAATACTCAAAAATAGTGGAAATTTAAGTGGTAAAAATCATAAAACTATTATTAGAAATAGTTTAGAGTTGAAAGAAATTTATAAATCTTATCAACACATAAAAAATTATGATGAGTTTATAGAAATCTTCCCCGAATATGAAAAAATTGCTCTCGCCAATAAAAATTTAGAGGGATTTTATTATTTAATTGATTTTTGTTATAAAAAATATTTTATTGGAAATTCAAAGCCGAGTCAAAAAAATATTAAAAATTTTATGGTTGAATTTATTCACCAAAAATCTTTTGAAGATAAAAATTTTTTTGCGATTATAAGTTCAGAATTGGGGATAAATTATCGCGAATATTCAGCCATGGTTGATAAATATCCGAGTGGCTTAATCGCTTTAAAATCAAGGCTTAATTATAAAAAAATGAAATTATTAATATTGGTATTAATAATTTTTTTAACTAAAATAATAATCGATTTTTTTGAATTTTAAAATTACCAACATT
>CAJBXX010000037.1 GCA_903959715.1 uncultured Alphaproteobacteria bacterium
CGACCGACAAGCTTGATAATCTTAAACGAATTACTCCCGCTAATCGTGAATTGAAAGCTCAAGGTTTTGGTAATTTGATTTCTGGGTTAATTGGCGGATTGCCGATTACTCAAGTGATAGTCCGCAGTAGTGCCAATATTTCATTTGGAGCTAAAAGTAAAAACTCGGCAATTTTTCACGGGATTTTATTGTTGGTTTGTGCCGTCGCCATTCCCAATATTTTGAATATGATTCCATATGCCAGCTTGGCTTGCATCCTTTTGGTTGTAGGTTATAAATTGGCTAATCCGAAAATTTTTATTAAAGTTTTTAAGCTCGGATATGAACAATTTTTACCATTTTTAATTACAATTATTGGCATGCTTGCTTTCGATTTATTAAAAGGCGTAATTCTTGGGGTCGTTGTCTCCGTAGCTTTTATATTGTTTAATAATTTTAAAAATTCGTTTGAAAATATTGTCGATAATCAGCAAAAAAATTTACACACAATTATTTTAGCCGAAGAAGTTTCGTTTTTGAATAAGGGTGCAATCTTACAGCTTCTAAAGTCTATCCCCGATGATTCTAATGTAATAATTGATGGCACTAAATCTAAAATTATTGATTTTGATGTTTACGAAATTTTACGCGATTTTCAAATAAATGCTAAAACAAAAAATATTAAACTTACGCTCAAGGGCATAACTATTAACAAAATATAATATGGTTACTTTAACTAAAGAAATGCGTAATGCGCTTACGCCAGATAATGCTTTGCAAATGCTTAAAGACGGCAATCATCGCTTTGTTACTAATTTAAAAAGGAATCACAATCTTTTACAACAAGTCAACGACACTTCCGATGAGCAATTTCCATTTGCCTTTATCTTGAGTTGTATCGATTCACGAACTTCGGCAGAATTGATTTTCGATCAAGGTCTCGGTGATATTTTTTCATGTCGAATCGCCGGCAATATTCTTAACGAAGATATTCTTGGAAGTATGGAATTTGCGTGCAAAGTGGCGGGTGCCAAATTAATAATGGTGCTTGGACACAGCGAATGCGGAGCGATTAAAGGTGCTTGCAATCATGTTAAAATGGGATATCTCACGGGATTGTTAAAAAAAATCAGAGTGGTGGTCAAAGAGGCTTCAAAATCTGGAAAAATTGATCCGAAATCCACCGATTTTATTGATTTAGTTTCTAAAGAAAATGTCAAAAATGTTTTAAAAAATGTTCCGAAAAAAAGTAAAATAATTCGTGATTTAATAAAAAACAAAAAAATAATTATTGTTGGTGCAATGTATGATGTTTCTAGTGGAAAAGTTGATTTTTATTGAATAAATTTATAAAAAATTATTTTGTTGTTTTTAGAAATTTTTTCAAATAAATTCTTATCAAGATTTTAATTTTTTATAAAATAAATGAAATTCAAATTTTTTTTTAGCACATTATTATTTTTACTTTTTTCTTGCAAAAAAATTTCTTATCAAGAAATTCTTACAAATCGTGAACAAGATTTGAAATCTAGTGGCGGTTATGAATCTTATTTATCGCTAGAGTATCTTGGTTTTTCAAGAAAGTTAACCACGGTTAAAGATATAAAAAACGCCGAATATTTTGCCAAAAAAGGGCTTGATATCATAGGTGGTAAACCTTTTATTCCCGAAAATCCTTTGCGTTGGGAGGCTGATAAATCAATGGTCGAAGAACTAGTTTTGATGCAAAAAAAATTAGAAATTCTTTTAAATAATCGAAATTTAATTTATCAAATGCCAATCCAAACGGCACATCTATCTTATCTTTATGATTGTTGGGCTTCTAAGGAATCTAAGGCAATTTTTATGGCCGATGAGCTGGCTCATTGTCGCGTAAGTTTTGGAAAATTAGTTGATGAAATTGAATTTTATCTCGAAGAAATTACTAAAAATAAAGCGCCCGAAGTGCAAATTGTTGAGCCCGAATTTTTAAGATTTGAAATTATTTTTGATGCCGAAAATTATATTTTAAATGATAAAGCAAATAAAGTGATGGTTGAAGTTATCGATTATTTAAAATCTTTAAAAGGTAAATTTAAAATTTTAATTACCGCCAATCCCGACAACGCTATCCAGGATTTATACGATAAAGTTTTGGTGAAAAATCGCATCGATATTGTTAAAAATTATTTGATAAAAAATGAAATTGACGAAAATTCAATTGAAGAACGCATTGAAAGCGAAGACTTCCCTGACATCATCGCCAATGATGACATAAAAAATCAAATTAATCGCTCGGTGGGGATTTATGTTTTAAAAGGGCAGGGCGATTTCAAGCCTTATCCTTTGCCTCTTTTACAGAATTTGCTTTACAAGGCTCAAGTTGAAAAAGCTCGCAAAGAACGAGGTCTCGAAAATTAAAAAATATGGAAATAAAATCGCAAAAATATCAAAAAATTGTTATAAAAATTGGCTCTTCTTTGTTGGTGGAAGAAGGTTCGGTGCGAAATAAATGGCTTGAAAATTTATCGCAAAATATTGCTAAAATAATTGATGAAAAAACCACAATTGTCATCGTGAGCTCTGGGGCTGTAGCATTGGGCAGAAATATTTTAAATATAAAAAACAAAAAACTTTCTTTGCAAGAAAAGCAAGCTTGTGCTTCGGTCGGGCAAATTGAATTGATGAGTCTTTACAAAAATTATTTTGCAAAATTAAATTTAAATGTGGCGCAAATTCTTTTGACGGCTTCGGATTGTAATTCGCGTAAGCGTTATTTAAATTGCAAAAATACCATTGAAACTTTGCTCGAAAAAAACATAATTCCAATCATTAATGAAAATGATTCGGTGGCGGTCGATGAAATAAAAATTGGCGATAATGATCGGCTTTCGGCTCGCGTTGCACAAATGATTGAAGCCGATCTGATGATTTTATTTTCCGACATTGATGGTCTTTATAATGACAATCCTAAAATCAATAAAAATGCACAATTTATTTCCCAAGTTGAAAAAATAAATAAAGATATTGAAAAAATGGCGCGAGGTGCGGTTTCAGAGGTCGGAACTGGTGGAATGATTACTAAAATTTTGGCAGCAAAAATGGCTTTTACCGCCAATTGTGCAACAATAATTACTAGTGGAGTTGAACAAGATGCATTAAAAAAATTAATTTCAGGTGAAAAAAAATATACGATTTTTACCAATAAAAAATCTTTAAATAAATCTTCAAAACATACTTCGCGTGCCAAAAAAAATTGGCTTTCGGGCTTTGTAAATGCCAGCGGTTCAATTATTGTTAATGAAAAAGCTTGCGAAGCTTTGAAGCAAAAAAAAGTAAGTTTACTTGCGGTCGGAGCGATTGCGGTTCGAGGCAAATTTTTGAAAGGCGACGCCGTTTTTGTTAAGGATGAAAATCTTAATCACATCGCGAGCGGAATCAGTAATTACAATAGCGAAGACATAAAAAAGATTTTACAAAAAAACTCAAACGACATCAAAAAAATCCTCGGTAATTCGGCAAAATCAGAGTTAATTCATATCGATAATTTGTTCATAATTTCATCTTAAAAATTATTTGATTTATTAAAAAATTATTAATAAAATTTGTAAAGAAATATATTTTTAATTTAAAATTCTCCACTATGAATAATGAAAATATTGAGCGCTCAACCTTCGCTTGTGCAAATTATATAATTGAAAATTTGCATAAAAGAAATATCGATGATTTAACAAATCTAAAATTACAAAAACTACTTTACTTTGCCTACGGAGTGCATTTATCACTTTTCAATGAAAAATTATTTGAAGGTGAGATCCAAGCTTGGAAGCATGGTCCTGTTGTCCCCGTAGTTTATCATGAATTTAAAGATTGTGGAAAAAATCCGATAACCCCCAATTCACTAGCTAGAATTGTGATTGATTTTTCCGATGAATTTGAGGTGCCAAGAATTGATAAAGAAAAACAAGAAGATAAAGCTAAAAGCCTATTCATTGCTTACGCTACTTATGGCGAGAAAAATGCTTGGGAATTAGTTGAGATGCTTCACAATGGAGAGAGAGCGGCGTGGAAGAAGCATTATGATGAAAATAAAAAAGGTAAAGTTATTCCAGATGAAGATATTCTTGTTGAATTTGAAAAAAGGATTGATGAGATAGCAACTTTCATTTTGGGCTAAATCAAAATGGCAAATAAAAATCAATTAAAAAACAGCCCTTTAAAAACCATTGAAGAAGAAAATAAAAAAAATATAAAACTTCGACAAAATGAGATTGATTCAATTAAACATGAATGCAAAAAACTCTGGATTGTTATTTCACATAGCCCCCTAACTTATATTTTTATATTAGCATTTTTTATCGCTTGGATATATTTTGGTAGCTTCAAAGAGGCTACGGGGAGTAGTGCTATATGGCTCCTTGAATATTTTATGCTTAAAGCTTACGAAGAAAAAAGAGGTGAAAAATAATTTTAGAAATATCAAAATTTTTTCAAATAAAATTAAAATTCTCGTTAAAATTATCGTCTAAAAAAAGTAGTTTTTTTAACTCTTAATTGAGCGGGGGCGATGCCAATAAAATCTTGGTAAGAAAAATTATTTTTTTGCAAAAAATCAAAAATATTTTGATAATTTGAACGCTCGGAATCGTCTAAAATCAAATATCCGCCAGCTTTTATCGCTTCAAAAGAATTTTTAGCGCATTCAAATCTTTTAAGCGAATCAAC
>CAJBXX010000038.1 GCA_903959715.1 uncultured Alphaproteobacteria bacterium
AAACGCCGTATTTATCTCGAAACTATGGAGAAAATTTATGGCGATGCCGATAAAATTTATATCGATAAAAGTGCCGGCAAATCAGGTGTAATGCCTTATTTCCCATTAAACGACATCAATAACAAAAGCGTTAAACCAGTAAGCAATTAAAATTATGAATAAATCTACAAAAAAAATTTTAATAATAATCACATTGGCTTTGATAGTTTTTCAAAGTTCGTTTTTTACCGTTGACCAGCGTCAACAAGTTCTAATTTTACAATTTGGTGAACCGATTCGCGCCATCAACACTCCCGGTATCAAATTCAAAATGCCCTTTATTCAAAATGCTATTTTTTTTGAAAAAAGAATTATCGATCTTTCGCTTCCCGAACAAGAAGTTATCGCTTCCGATCAAAAACGCTTAATCATCAACGCTTTCACCAAATTCCAAATAATTGATCCATTAAAATTCTATACCACCGTTGGAAGTTCTTATGGCTTGTCTAGCAAGCTTTCGGGCATTCTTGACTCAAGTTTGCGTCAAGTTATTGGCGAAGTAACTCTTAACGAATTACTCACCGAAAATCGTGGCAATATTATGAAAAAAATCAAAGACGCGGTCGGCTCATCTTCGGAAATTTTTGGTATAAAAATTATCGATGTTCGCATTATGCGAGCCGATTTACCCAAAGAAAACTCCGACGCCATCTATGCTAGAATGCAAACAGAACGCGAAAAAGAAGCTCGTGAAATCCGCGCCAAAGGGGCGGAGGAAGCCGATAAAATAAGAGCCGAAGCCAATAAAGAAAAAACTATAATCATCGCCGAAGCCAAAAAAAATTCTGACATAGTCCGCGGTAATGGCGAAAGCGAATCGAATAAAATTTACGCAAATTCTTTTGGCAGAGACCCAGAATTTGCAGATTTTTATCGCTCGATGAGTGCCTACAAAACCGCGTTTAGCAACGATAAAACCAAAATGATAATTTCGCCCGATAGTGATTTTTTCAAATATTTTAACAATTCAAAAAATTAAAAATTCATGAAAAAAATATATTTTTGCTACTTCTCCATATTAGCAATTTTTTTATTAATCAGCAATCCTTCTTCATCATTTGCGCAAATCAAACAAATCAAAAATTTCAAAGAAAAAAACAAGATAATACCTCATAAAAATCAACTGATTCCAAGCTTCGCCGATACAGTCGAAGAGCTTCTTCCAACTGTAGTTAACATTTCAACCTCTCAAGACTTATACAACGCACGCAATTCTTTCGATGAAGATAAATTACAAATTATTGAAGATTTGAAAAAAAATAATGAAATTCAACTCAACCGCGATTTCGAATCACGCAGAAAAATCACTTCAATTGGCTCTGGATTTATAATTTCAAGCGATGGCTATATCGTCACCAACGGACATGTAATCGAAGATTCAAACGATATCAATGTTAATCTTTATGACGGCTCAAAATATAAAGCCAAATTGATTGGCGTCGATAAAAAAACTGATCTCGCTTTATTAAAAATAAATTCCAACAAAGAATTTAAATTTGCTAAATTTGGCGATTCAAATATTGCACGCATCGGCGACTGGGCAATCGTTATCGGCAACCCATACGGCCTCGGTGGCTCTGTTTCAATTGGCATCATTTCAGCCCGCGGTCGCGATATTAAAAACGGTCAATCTGATGAATATATTCAAACCGACGCAGCCATCAATAAAGGCAATTCGGGCGGTCCATTATTTAACTCAAGCGGTGAAGTTATTGGCATTAGTTCGGCAATTTATTCTCCATCAGGAGGAAGCGTCGGCATTGGCTTTGCCACCCCATCATCAAATGCTATTCAAATTATCAGCCAACTTCGCAATCAAGGCGAAGTTTCGCGTGGCTGGATTGGGGTTTCGGTGCAAGATTTAACTGCGGAGCTCGCCGATTCATTGCGACTAGAAAAAGCTCGCGGTGACTTTGTTAGCGATGTTGTTATAAATGGTCCTGCAGATAGAGCTGGCATAGTTCCAACCGATGTTATAATTCGTTTTGACGAACAAGATGTCGAAGATATGAAATCTCTTCCAAAAATTGTATCCAATACAATAATTGGCAAAATCGTTAAGGTTTCGGTGTGGCGTCATGGCAAAATCAAAAATCTAAATATATTCATCGAAAAGTCTCGCGATGATGAATTAAAAAGCGATTACAAAAAAAATGATCCCAAACTTGGAGAGAAAAAATTAATTCCAAAAAATGGACAAATTCTTGG
>CAJBXX010000039.1 GCA_903959715.1 uncultured Alphaproteobacteria bacterium
AAAAATCGACAAAAACATGTCGAAATTAGCTATATTTTTCGAGGTAAAATCATTGAAGAAAAAAGTTATTAAAAATGCAAATAAAAAGCAAAAAACAATATCTTTTTTAAAGTTTTTAAATGTTATTTTTGTTTTCAAAAAATTACTAATCCTGTTCATTCATTAATAGTTTTTTGAAATTTTTTCATATGGATTCGCATAGCTTGGACCGCGAATATTTTTCATCATTTCTTGGTCGTAATAATAATTGATGACATTGGAAGGAGAACTGCCGGTGTTGATTATTGGGTCTTTTTCGAGTTGATTTTTTGATTGGTAATTATCGTCATAATTTTTTGGAGAACCATAACTGCGATCGTTTTGATAAAATGAATTTGAAGAGCGATTATTGGGAATATTTATTTTATGTTGTTTTTCCTTAAAGTCAGCACATTTGCCAGTGTAAGCGTGAAATGAAAATATAACTGAAGCCATGTCGAGAAGGCAACGAACGCCGTCGGCATTAATTGAGCCATCGGCTTTGGTGCGGATTGCGCCCATGAAAATTGGAGTTTTGAAGGAGGTGGTGCCATATCCTCTTTTGTTTAAAGTAACAAAATTTTCTTGAGGTGGAATGTTTATTATCGCTGGAGTTTCGCCTTTATATTGATCATTTATATAAATTTCTGCTCCACTTGGAGAGCTGTCAATCGCCAGTTCAACGGTTTTTTTATTAAAAAAAGAGCAAGAAGATAAAATTAAACAAACAATAAGAAGAGTTTTTTTCATAAATTATTTTTTCCAACGATTATGGACCCAAAACCATTGTTCCGGATTTTCACTAATCCACTTTTCAATTATTTGATTAATTTTCAAAGTCAGATTTGTGGCTTCAGAATTAAAAGAATTTATTTTGTTAAATTCAAGTGGTTTTTCAACTTTTAGCAAAAATTTGAATTGTTTGTTGACGCGAAGAATATATCCTGGAACCAATGGAATATTATATTTCATGGCAATTTTGGCAATCGAAGTTGTGGTGATTGCGTCGTCGTGAAAAAATTTTATCGGTTCGCCATCGGAAACTTTTTGATCGGCCATAATTATTATAAATTCTTTATTTTTTAAGGCGTTAATTAGTTGACGATTGCCATTGCTTCCTTTTTCTATCATCTCAACTCCCCGAAGCGATGAAGTCATTTTCTCAACTAAAGGATTGTTCAAGGGACGATAAAAAGTTTTAACTTTTATGCCATAATTTATTAGCATTTTTGGACCAATTTCCCAATTGCCAAAATGTGCCGAAAATAAAATTCCACCTCGATTATTGGCGATTAATTCATCTAAAATTTTTCGTGAATCCGCATCAATTTCAACATGTTTTGACATTTCTTCGGCACTCATTGCACAAATATGTGGGAACTCGCCGACGACTCTGCCAAGGTTATCCCACATGCCTTCGATTACGGCATTTTTTTGAAAGTCATTGAGGTGGGGGAGGGCTTTGCTTAAATTGCTTAAGGCTAATTTGTTAACGGTAATTTTTTTACCCACAAAAATTGCAATTTTACTTGCTAAATTTGAAGCATTTTCAATTTTTAACCAGCGGAAAAAAACTATGCCGAACCATACAATTGGAACTTCAAAAGCATATCTTATTTTTTTAAAATTTAAATTTAAAAACATTGAATTTATTTTATTTTTTCTAATAAATTTTTAATAAATATTTCATTTTCAAAACCA
>CAJBXX010000040.1 GCA_903959715.1 uncultured Alphaproteobacteria bacterium
ATGAAAGCAATTGGTAAGCACTTCTAACCACTCCATCTTGTTTAATCGTAACGCCAAAATTTTCTAATTTTTTTGGCGAAATTTTCAAATCTTCCAAAATTTTTGTGGCTTGTAAAATTTTATTTTTGCGAATTAAAAAATTTGTCAATCTTGTTGATGAAATTACTCCAAATTTTTCGCCAATTTCAGTTAAACGCAAATCGGCATTATCGGCACGAATGCTTAAACGATATTCGGCGCGCGAAGTAAGCATTCTGTAGGGCTCTGAAGTTCCAAGTGCAGTTAAATCATCAATCATGACGCCGATATAACTCGTCGAACGATCTAAAATAAATTCTTCATCATTTTTTAAAGCTTTTAATCCGGCATTAATTCCGGCGACGATGCCCTGCCCGCCCGCCTCTTCATATCCCGTCGTGCCATTAATTTGACCCGCAAAAAATAAATTACGAATTTTTTTAGTTTCGAGCGTTGGCAATAATTCACGCGGATCGACATAATCATATTCAATCGCATATCCCGCTTGCGACACCACGCAATTTTCCAAACCCTTAATTGATTTTAAAAATTGCATTTGCACCGCGAGAGGCAAAGAATTGGAAATGCCATTTGGATAAATTAGATTGCTGTCTAAACCTTCTGGCTCTAGGAAAATCTGGTGCCGTTCTTTATCGTAAAAACGATGAATTTTATCTTCGATCGAAGGGCAATAACGCGGACCAACCCCCGAAATTCCACCGCCATACATCGCCGATTCATGTAAATTATTTTTAATAATTTCGTGAGTTTGTTGATTAGTGTAAGTAATGTAGCAAGCAGTTTGCGGAACTTCGATTTTATCAGTTAAATATGAAAATGGTTGAGGCGGATTATCGCCCGCTTGAATTTCAAGTTCAGAAAAATCAATCGAACTTTTTAAAATGCGCGGTGGCGTCCCAGTTTTCAAGCGCCCAAGATTGAATTGATATTTTTGTAAACAATTTGAAATGCCGTAAGAAGCCTCTTCGCCAACCCTTCCCGCCTTAGTTTGCTCTTTGCCAATATGAATTACTCCACGCAAAAAAGTGCCCGTAGTTAGCACAACGGCTTCGGCATAAATTTTTTCACCGCTCGCCAAAATTACACCTTTAATTTTATTATTATCAATTATTAAATCTTCAACAGAATTATAAAGAATTGTGAGGTTTGGATAATTTTCAAGAATTTCTCTTACGGCAATTTTGTAAAGTTTGCGATCGGCTTGAGCTCTAGGCGAATGCACCGCATAACCTTTCGATGAATTTAAAATGCGAAAATGAATTCCGGCTTTATCAACAGCACGACCCATAACGCCGTCAAGCGCATCAATCTCGCGAACCATAGTGCCTTTAGCAACGCCACCAATCGCTGGATTGCACGACATTTCGCCCAAATTTTCAAATTTTTTGGTGATGAGTAAACTATCGACGCCCATTCTGGCAGAAGCACAAACCGCTTCAATTCCGGCGTGACCCGCCCCGATTACAATATTTTGAAAATAAGTTTTTGAATTCATTAAATTTTTAGCAAAAATATTTTTTTGATTGATTGTTTTTACGAGTTGAAATCGATTATTGATTGAATATTATTATCTTCCTCCATCTTCTCTTGGTCTGCCTTCTCTTCTTCTTCCTCCACCAAAATAAGAAGCCCAAGAAGATCCTCTTCTTCCCGCGCCATCATCACTATTATCAAAAACCGCCCCATTTTGTGTCAAATTATTGCCAGAAATTTTTTCCACTTTAAGAATGCCGTTGCCATGTGTTTTACTCGAAAATACATTGCAAGTATTTTCGAAGGTGCGCCGTCTCGACTTACCACCAATAGTCACTTCATAAGTTTCATTATCTTTTACAAGCTTAAATTTTCTTACTTCATTTTTATCTCCCAAGGCTTTTCTAAACGCATCGGCTAATTTTTTATTTAATGGATTTTGTTCATCAAAAGAAATTTTTCCATTTCCGTTCATTATTAATTTCGCACTAGCGGTTCCAGTATCATCTGTTTTTTCAAAATCAATATTCCACCCATCATTTTCATATTTTATAACACCAGATTCTTTGATTTGAAGCTTAGGCTTTGCTTTTCTTATACAAGAAAAGCAACTAGATTTTTTCTCTTCAGAGTCTTTTTTTTCTGTAATATTTCCAGCTTTAAATTTTGTTTCTTCATTATCGTGGGAAATTATTTTTATATTCGAATTCTTAATATGTTTACTATTTTTTAATTCAATTGGATCAAATTTATTTTCAGAATCTTTACAGTAAAAACTGAGATTATTCTGCACTTTAGGGCCATTTTCCGAATTTTCTAAATGGATTTGAATATAATCACTATCGCCAACATGAATGTTTATATGCTTTAAACTATCACTAAATTCTTTTCCGGTTTTAATTTCAACTTTATTATCTTTTTTAACATTACCGCTTTTGTCGATTTCACGCAAAATTTTGACATAAGCAATTTCTTTATTAGGATCATCGAGATCAAATTTAAAATCCCCTCTTTCCATTTTTCTTTCCACCAATCTCTCAACTGCTTCAGAAGCTTTCTTTAGAGCACTTTGATGAGCTTGATTCTGACGATCAAAAGACACATTAGGAGGAATATCCTCCGGCACTTTCTCTAAAAAACTTTTCGCTGTTAAACTTGAATCATTTAAAAAATATTGAAGAAATAACGCTTTATTCCTCTCTGTGAAATCTTTTATTGTGTCAATACCTGCATCATCTAAATATATTTTAGTTTTATAAGTATCGCTTTTTAAATCAACAATATTGAGTCTATCAATTTGACAATCTCCTATTTTTATTCGATTATCGACTGCTTTAGAAGCATCAACACCTCTATCAGAACCTGCATAAACTTTAGCATCTTGATTTAATTTTATTATCTTAAATAAAGTATTTTTTCCTTCTTTTTCCTTCTCTTCTTTTATAGATTCAAAGGTCAACTCTTTAA
>CAJBXX010000041.1 GCA_903959715.1 uncultured Alphaproteobacteria bacterium
ATCAAAATAAAATAATTTCAAAATCAAATCTTAAATTTATGCCTCACATTATTATTGAAACTTCCAAAAATATTTTAGCGAAAGAAGCTGTGAAAATCGCGAAAGAAATTCAGCAAATTATGGCGAAAATTGTTGAAGGAAAATTCGATCCCGATCAATGTAAAATTCGCGTAATTAATTATGAAAATTATCAAGTTGGGCTTGAAGAAAATGACGAAAATTTTATACATATTTCGATTAAAATTTTAGCGGGCAGGGCGGTTGAGATTAGGCAAAAACTGGCTTCGCAAAGTTTTGAATTTTCAAATAATTTTTATAAAAATTTAAAACTTCCGCAAAAAAGATGCGACATTTCGGTTGATATTATTGAAATGGATCGCGAAACTTATCAAAAAATTACGATTAAATAATTTGAGTTTGTTGATTATTTTCTGCTAAAATTATTATTTTGATTTTTTTCATTTATCAAAGAAAATGCCGTCGCTCCAACTAATACTGTGCCAGCAACGATTGCAATCGCTGGTGCCGAGACTATTCCCAAGCCCAGAGCTGAAACGCAAGTTAAGCCAACCACTGCCCCAACTCCAACGCCAATAATTCTGCTAAAAGTTTCCTTATCTTCTTTTGTAAATGGCGGTTTCTTAACGAATCTATTAACAGCTTTTTGAAAATTTGGATCTTCAATGCCGGTATAAAAATCTACAAATTCTGGTTTTGATTCCTTTTTTTCTTCGATAAATTCTTGTTTTTTTTCTTTTTTTTCATTTGTTCCAAAGGTTTTCGATAACAATCCAAAAATTGCTGAAATGCCAGTGTTTATTTGTGTTTGCAAGTCTTGAATCTCTGTCAAATTATCATCAATATATTGTTTATTTTGAAAGAAACTTAAAGGAATAAAATCTTCTTTAATTAATTTTGGATCTTTTATAATGCAACATGGAGATTGTTCTTCGTAGGCTCCGATTGTAATGCAATCAATTTCCTGTTTTTGGCAATGCTTGTGCAAAGGATCAAAATAAAGATGTCCACATTTAGAAATATGAGAACAAAAAACTACTTTATCGAAATGTTGTAAATTATCTCCGATTTTAGTATAGAAATCTGGGCTTGTTAGGGGATTTAATTCTCCTTTCAATAAATGTAGTTTAACATTACTTTCCTCGACACTCTTGTCGGTTTCTGTTGCTAAAAAAGAGTTATCAACATTTAAGACAAGAAAATCATGATTGGGATTTTCTTTAGCCATCTTTTTTAAGTAGTTTGGGTAATATTGTGAATCATTGTCATCCCTCATTTTAGATCCCGCTATAACCAATAAAACTTTTTTTCTTGAGCTGTCTTGATGCGGTGCTGAAAAATTTTGAAAAGCTTGTGAAGCCTCTTTTTCTACTTTGTTATCATTGACATCTTTTTGTGTTGTTGGTTTAAAATCATCTGGAATTTTAAATTGGATCTTCCTTCTCATCAAATTGAATTAAAATTAAAAATAATTTTAAGCACAAGAAATCATATCTTGCAAAGCGTAAACTTCAAATTTGCAATCTTGATTTTTATAGGCTTCGATGGCGTCAACCAAAGCTCTAGCTCCCGAAATCGTTGTGCTGTAAGTGATTCCACGCATTAACGAAGTGCGACGAATCGAAAAGCTATCTTTGGTGGCTTGAGCCCCTTCTGTCGTGTTGATGACCAAAGTTATTTCTTTTTGATCAATCATATCGACAACATGCGGTTTATCTTCGGTAATTTTATTAACAATCGTTACCGCGATGTCGTTTTCGGCGAGGAATTTGGCAGTGCCACGAGTGGCAACAATTCTAAGCCCAATTTTAATTAATTTTTTGGCGATTTCGGGTAAATATTTTTTGTCGGAATCTTTGACCGATAAAAAAGCCAAGCCCGTAGTTGGAAGCTTTGTGCCCGTAGCGATTTGAGCTTTAGCGAAAGCTAAAGCAAAAGTTTTGTCGATGCCCATAACTTCGCCCGTTGATTTCATTTCGGGTCCTAAAATTATATCAACATTGCTGAAGCGCGCGAAAGGGAAAACCACTTCTTTTACTGCGTAATAATCGAACTTTTTTTCTTGTAATTTGAACTCGGATAATTTTTTGCCAACCATGATTAGCGAAGCGATTTTGGCGATTGGAATGCCCGTAGCCTTCGCCACGAACGGAACGGTTCGTGATGCTCTGGGGTTAACTTCAAGCACATAAAGCACATCATCTTTAATGGCATATTGAACATTCATCAAGCCTTTAACATTTAGAGCCAGAGCCATTTTAGCGGTGGCGATTTTTATTTCGGCGATAATTTCTTCTGAAAGTGAATAAGGCGGAATCGAACAGGCTGAATCTCCCGAGTGAATCCCGGCTTCTTCAATATGTTGCATGATTCCGGCAACAAAAACTTCTTCGCCATCGCACAAAGCGTCGACATCGACTTCCATCGCATCGGTCAAAAATTTGTCGAGCAAAAGCGGACCCGTTTCAAAAACTTCATCATATTCGGCTAAATATTTTAATAAATAATTTTCATCGTAAATAATCGCCATGCCTTTGCCACCTAGCACATAAGAAGGGCGGACAACGACCGGAAAACCAACTTCCTTGACCTGTTCAAGAGCTTGTTGTTTTGAATAAGCAATAAAATTTTGCGGTTGATTAAGACCAAGTTTTTGGATTAAATTTTTGAAGCGATCGCGATCTTCCGCCAAGTCGATCATGTCGGGCGAAGTGCCAATAATTGGAATATTTTCATCTTGTAAAAACTTGGCGAGACCTAGAGGCGTTTGTCCTCCAAACTGAACATTAACTCCGAGCAATTCACCGTTAGTCATTTCTTTTTGAATAAGTTCGATAGTGTCTTCGGCGGTTAAAGGCTCAAAATAAAGGCGATCGGAGGTATCATAATCGGTCGAAACGGTTTCAGGATTGCAGTTCACCATGATGGCTTCGATGTTATTTTCTTTGAAAGCATTTAATGTGCTTATTTTAGGCGAGATTAATAGGTGAATTATAAATTTTCAGAAACAACTTCCAATCGATTTAAATAGTAATTGTAGGTTTCTTGTTGGGCACGGAAAACTGGATTACTTCCGCGAACTCTGTATTTATTATCTAATTTTTCTGAATGTAATCGGGCTTTAACGTTTCCTTTCCATCCAATATTAAAAATATCTATTAGTTCATTTTTAATTCGTTCGTCATAAATTGGACAGGTTACTTCTACCCTGCCATCGATATTTCGCGTCATAAAATCAGCTGAAGAAATATAAACCTCAGGG
>CAJBXX010000042.1 GCA_903959715.1 uncultured Alphaproteobacteria bacterium
AAAAACCTTGGTTTTATTTAAAATATTTTGGATCTAACAAATTATCACTAAAAATAATTTTTTCATTATTTTCTTTATTTTTCAAGCTAATTTGATTAATAAATTTTATTTTTGCTTCGGTTTTGTTGTTACCAAATATCATCGCCAAAAATAGGTAGTTTTTACGCTTTACTAAAAAATCTTCATACCAAGTTTTTGAATTTAATGCAACCATAAAAAGCAAAGAAATTTGCATTAAAAAATTATAAGCTCCGAAGCTAAAAACACAGCTAAACAAAATTATGGCGAGTGAAAAAAAAGAAAATTCTATCCACATTTTATGAAATAAAAACCACAGCGGATTAAGAAAAAAAGCTTTCCAAGAAAACGAATCATCAACAACAATAATATCTTCTATTTTACCTTTTTTATCAAATTTAACCAAACCTTTGTAGAGCTTCATTTTGTAAGATTTAAACGATTAAATAAAATTTTAAATTGCCAACTAAACTTCTGGAAACGCCGAGGAAATCAATTTTGTTTGAATAAAATTGAACAACGATATTTCCGATAATCAAATTTATTTTGGCAAATTTAGAAATAAGCGAATTCCATTCGCCCATTGATTGATAGATTTTTGTGTGGTGTGTTTTTATTAAAACAACAACAAAATCCAAGAAAATCTTTGGAAGAAACTATGCTCCCAAAGAAGCTTTGGCTTTTTCAACGATTTTTGCAAAAGCATCTTTATCGCGAATCGCTAGATCTGAAAGAACTTTACGATCGAGATCAATTTTTGCTAATTTTAAACCATTGATGAATTTTGAATAAACCATTCCGTGCTCTCTGACTCCGGCGTTAATACGCTGAATCCACAAGCCACGAAAATCTCTTTTTCTAGCTTTACGATCGCGATAAGCATAACGCAATGCTTTTTCAACTTTTTCAATTGCAATTCTAAAACAGTTTTTGGCACGACCGCGATAGCCTTTTGCCATTTTTAAAATTTTCTTATGACGGGCTCTTTTGGTAACACCTCTTTTAACACGACTCATTTTGTCTCCTAAAATTTAAATTATATTTTCAACTTGATTGTGATTTCCTTAGCGACTGTAAGGCATTTTGAACTTTAAAACGCTATGTGCGTGACCCTCTGAAAGAGCAACTCCTTTACGCAAATTTCTGATGCGTTTTTGACTTTTTTTATCAAGATTGTGTCTTTTTCCGGCCTGTTTGTGAACTAGCTTTCCGGTTCCAGTAACGCGAAAACGCTTCTTGGCACCGCTATTTGTTTTTACTTTTGGCATATTAATTTATTTTATTTTACTTAAGGACAATTAGGCAGAAATTAATTTCATTTAAACGCCCAAAACCACGATTGAGTAGGAAGAAAAATTAATTTCTTGGATAAAAATGCGATTGTTTAAAATCTCAAATTCATTTACTCTTGCTCGATTCTAGGTGATGAAAAAAATAAAATCAAGCGATTAAATTTAAACCCTTTGGATATATTTGGAGTCGAGGAATTTGTTTTTTTGAAATTTTTTTGTTGGTAAATTGTTTCGTCTTTTTTAGAATTT
Source organism: uncultured Alphaproteobacteria bacterium (assembly GCA_903959715.1). Taxonomy (GTDB): domain Bacteria; phylum Pseudomonadota; class Alphaproteobacteria; order Rickettsiales; family UBA1997; genus CAILUF01. Next base: position 1,560 of record CAJBXX010000042.1, read on the forward strand.
TTTTTCTTTAATTTTTTTAATAATCTTGAAACCGTTGTCACTGTTAGTTTTTGACCCCCCGCGTCTCCGCGAATTTAACTACCGTTAAATTCTTCTCGCCCCTCTTCGCTAAAAATAGCCTAAAATCTCAAAATTCATCGCGGATACGGCGATTCATTCGCCGTGAAGCGATTCAACTGAAAGCTAAATTTGCGTAAGCAAATTTAATTAAGCGATAAATTCGGTCGCATCATTTAAGAGTGGAAAGTATTTGGTGGGATCGGTAGGGATTGAACCTACGACCAAGACGTTATGAGCGTCCTGCTCTGACCGCTGAGCTACAATCCCTTAAATCTAAAATGAAAATTAACATTCTAAAAAATTTAACTCTTAAACCTAAATTTATGTTTTTAGATTTTTTTTGCAACTAAAAATTTTTAATTTTCAATATTTTTTGCCTTAGCAACGCTTACTAAAGCCGGTCTTATAAGCCTATCCGCCATAGAATATCCAGCTTGAATAACCTGAACGACACTGCCTTCTTTCGCTTCGGATTCAATGCTTGCAATCGCTTCGTGAAAATTATGATCAAAATCTTGATTGAGCGGGAAAATTCTTTTTACCTGATTTTTTTCTAAAACTTTTAGCAATTCTTTTTCGGTCATTTCAATCGCTAAAGCATAATTTTTGATTGCTAAATTTTTTTCAATTTCATCTTTCGGAGCATTTTCACTTGCCATGAAAAAATTTTCTGCGACGGTAACCAAATCACTTACAAAATTAGCGATAGCAAATTTAGCGGTTTTTTCATTTTCCTCTCGCGACCTTCTGCGAACATTATCCAGCTCGGCAAGAGTTCTTAAAAATTTATCATTTTGCTCTGTTAATTTTTGCTCGAGTTCAATAATTTTATTTTGTAATTCATTGTCTTTGTTGATGTTTTCGGGATTTTCGCTTTGATTTTCTTGTTTAATTTCTTGATTTTCTTGCATTTTTTCTCCGTAAATTATTTTTTTAATGCAAATCTAATTTAATAAAAAAAGACTTTCAAGGTTGCATTAAAAAAAAATATTTCTAGTTTCTATGTTTTGAATTTTTTATTTCAATTTTTATTTTTAAAAACAATGTCTGATAAAATTTTTGATCAAGCCAGTTATTTGGTGCCCATGGTTATTGAGCAAACGCCTCGCGGAGAAAGATCGTTTGATATTTACTCAAGGCTTTTAAAAGAAAGAGTGATTTTTATTTCTGGCCCCGTCAATGATCAAGTCTCGTCGCTTGTGGTTGCACAGCTTCTTTTTCTTGAGTCCGAAGATCCAAAAAAAGATATTTATTTTTACATAAATTCTCCCGGTGGGATAGTGACCTCGGGGCTTGCCATGTATGATACCATGCAATATATTCGTCCCGATGTTAACACTGTTTGTATTGGTCAAGCAGCGTCGATGGGATCACTATTGCTGTGTGCTGGAGCCGAAGGTAAAAGATTTTGCTTACCCAATTCAAGAATTATGATTCATCAGCCAAGTGGCGGATATCAAGGTCAGGCGACTGATATCGAAATTCATGCTCAAGAAACTTTAGCTCTAAAGCGTCGCTTAAATGAAATTTATGCAAAACACACTGGACAAAAAATTAATGTTATTGAAAAATCAATGGAACGCGATAATTTTATGTCGCCTCAAAAAGCATTAGAGTTTGGAATTATCGATAAAGTTATCGAAAAACGCCCTGATATTAAAGATTAAAGATTAAAAATTAAAATTCGTTTCAAATAATTTTAAATTAAATTAAAAAATGGTTAAAAAGCACGACGACGAAAAAGAATTACATTGTTCATTTTGTGGCAAATCTCAACATGAAGTTAAAAAATTAATCGCTGGTCCAACCGCCTTTATTTGCAATGAATGCATTGAACTTGGCATGGATATTTTAAAACAGGAAGGTAAAAAATCTCCTCTTCATAAAAATAACGGAGAAAAATCAACTCCGAAAGAAATTATAAAAATTCTTGATGAATATGTGGTGGGTCAAGATTATGCTAAAAAAGTTCTCGCCGTTGCGGTTTACAATCATTACAAAAGGGTTGATAATGTTTTTTTAAGCTCTGATTCGGTTGAAATTTCTAAATCAAATATTTTAATGATTGGACCAACCGGTTGTGGCAAAACTCTCTTGGCTCAAACTTTAGCACGCATTCTCGATGTCCCATTTACAATGGCGGATGCCACTTCTTTAACCGAAGCTGGTTATGTTGGTGACGATGTCGAAAATATTATTTCTCGTCTTCTTCAAGTTGCAAATTACGATATTGAAAAAGCTCAAAGAGGCATTGTTTACATTGACGAAATTGATAAAATTGCTCGCAAAGTTGAAGATAATTCGCGTCGCGACATTTCTGGCGAAGGCGTTCAACAAGGTTTGTTAAAAATAATTGAAGGCACGGTGGCCTCAGTCCCAACGCAACCTGGACGCAAATCTTCTCAACAAGAATATGTTCAAATCGATACTAAAAATATTTTATTCATTTGTGCTGGCGCCTTTTCTGGTTTAGAAAAAATCGTTTCAACCCGCGGTGTTGGCTCATCAATCGGCTTCGGTGCTGATGTTAGAGATAAAGATGACACAACTCGTAAAGATATTTTTAAAGATGTTGAACCTGATGATTTAATAAAATTTGGATTAATTCCAGAAATCGTTGGACGCTTGCCCATCATATCTCCGCTTGATGGCTTAACAAAAGAAGATTTAAAGCAAATCTTAATTGAACCAAAAAATTCAATAACAAAACAATATCAAAAACTCTTTAATCTTGATAGAGTTGAGCTTGTTTTTGAAGATGAAGCTTTAGAAGAAATTTCCAAAAAAGCTATTAATCGCAAGACTGGCGCTCGCGGTTTAAGAGCAATTGTCGAAAATATTTTGATTGATGCCATGTTTGAAATTCCATCGGAAAAAAACATTAAATCGATGCATGTAACCAAAGAATCGGTTACCAAAAAAACTCCGCTTAAAATTATTAATTTATCGGAAAAAGAAATTGAAGAAAAAGAAAAGAAAAAAGAAATTTCTTTAATTCAAGTTAAAGAAAAGAAATAGTTAAATTATTTTAATTTCTAAGGCGTGCAAACCTTCTTTAAAGCCGTCTTCAAGGATTTTGTTAATTTTACGATGAGCCTCTATTTTTTTCACTTCTCTCAATTCTTGTGCAGAAATTTTCACCAAAAAATGTGTTTGATTGTGATGCTCCGGATTATCGGCTTTAAAATGACCCCCATGTAAATGTGAATTATTTATCACCTCTAAAAAATCTGGATTAAAATTTTCTTGAAGTTTTTTAATTATTTTTTCTTTCATATTTGTAAATATAAAGTTTTACAACATTTTATATTTAAAATCAGGTGGGTAAATTTGAAGACGAGTCTGCGTAAACCTAGTAAATCTAGGTGCGTAAAGACGAGTTCTGAAAAATTTATCCACATCATTTATAAATAGAAAATGTTGTTAATAACTTTGTTAATAAATTGTTAATATATTTGACTTTTTCAACAAAAATCTCAAGACTAAAAAAGTTATTATTTTTATTAACATTTTCTTAACAAAATTATTGTTGTTAATAACTCAGATTTTTAAAAAATTAAAATGTTAATAACTATCTTGAAAGCACTATTTACAATAATTTTCGATGTTAATATAATTGTGAATAACTTTTAATTAACATATTCACAGCCCTAATTATAACTACTAAAATAATGAAAAAAATTATTAATGTTTTAAATAAAAAACAATGTTATGAAATTCCACCAATTTGGATTATGCGTCAAGCTGGAAGATATCTTCCAGAATACATGAAAACTCGCTCACAAATCGATAATTTCTTAGATTTATGTTATAATCCAAAGTTAGCTTGCGAAGTTACTTTACAACCGATTAAACGCTTTGAATTCGATTCAGCGATTATTTTTTCAGATATCTTGGTTATTCCCGATGCTTTAGGAGTAAAAGTTGATTTTATTAAAAATCACGGACCAAAATTAGCAAAATTTGATTTAGAAAATGATTTAAAAAATTTAAAAATTGCCAATATAAATAATCATTTGAAAAATGTTTACGAGGCGATTTCACTTACAAGGTCAAAGCTTTCAAACGATAAGGCTTTAATTGGTTTTTGTGGAGCACCCTGGACTTTAGCTTGCTATATGATTGAAGGCGGAGGTTCAAAAAATTTTGATAAAGTTCGTGAAATGGCGTTGAAAAATGAAAAATTATTTGCTGAACTTATTGAAATTTTATCCGAAAGTTTAAAGATATATTTAACTTCTCAAATCAATGCCGGAGCCGATATAATTAAAATTTTTGATTCTTGGGCCGGAGTTTTACCACCAACTCAAATTCAAAAATGGATAATCGATCCAGCGAAAAAAATTGTTAATTATTTAAAAGAAAATCATCCCGAAATTCCCATTATTTATTTTCCAAAATCAATTGGAGTAAATTATGAAAAATTTGCTCAAGAGGTTGATTGTCAAGCCTTAGCGCTTGACCAAAATCTTGAAAAAAATTGGGCAAAAAAATATTTACAACAAAATTTAAATAAAACAATTCAAGGTAATCTTGATAATTTTTTATTGGCTTTTGGCGATAAAAAAGACATCGAAAAAGAAGTTAGAAATATTTTGGATACTTTTAACGATAACCCTTTTATATTTAATTTAGGGCATGGAATTTTGCCACAAACGCCAATTGAAAATGTGGAGTTAATTTTAAAAATCATTCGTCGTCAATAATATGGAACCGCAAGCACATAAATATCTTTTAGAAATCGAAAATTATATCCCAGGAAAATCCAAAGTTGGTGATAAAAAAGTTATTAAATTATCATCAAATGAAAATGCTCTCGGAGCCAGTCCTAAAGCCTTAATTGCCTATATCGAACATGCTAAAGATGTTTTTCGTTATGCCGATGGTTCGTCAACTTTGCTTCGAGAAAAAATTGCTCAAAAAAATAATATTAATGCCAATCAAATTGTTTGTGGAGCAGGTTCCGACGAAATAATTGCTTTACTTACTTCTTCATTTGCAAGCGTTGGAGATGAAATTATTTATAGTGAACATGGTTTTTTAATGTATCCGATTTCAGCTCAAAGAGTAGGAGCGAAAGCTATTAAAGTGAAAGAAAAAAATCTTAAAACCGATGTCGATGCAATAATTAACGCCGTTAATAAAAAAACTAAAATAATATTTATCGCTAACCCCAACAACCCTACGGGCTCATATTTAAACAAAGATGAAATTAATAAATTAGTTTCTAATATTCCTTCAAATGTTTTAATTGTTCTTGATCATGCTTATCAAGAATTCGTTACAATTAATGATTTTTATGATGGAATAAAAATTGTTAATAACCACAAAAATGTTGTTTTAACCCGAACTTTTTCTAAAATTTACGGCTTAGCTTCGCTTAGAATTGGTTGGAGCTATTCTTCGCAAAATATTGCCGATATTTTAAATAAAGCACGCGGACCTTTTAATGTTTCGGGTCCGGCGCAGTTTTCAGCTCTAGCTTCCTTAGACGATGATGATTTTTATGAAGCTTCAAAAAATCATAATACCAAATGGCTAAAAATTTTAAATGAAGAATTGAAATTGATTAATAAAATTAAAATTTATCCATCAATTGCTAATTTTATTTTGATTGATTTTTTGTCAAATGAAAATTGTGAAAATGTTAATAAAAAACTTCTCGAAAATTCTATTATTTTTCGTGAAATGAAAGGTTACGGCTTGCCATCATGCTTACGGGCAACAATCGGCACCGCCGAAGAAAATGAAATTGTTATAGAAAATCTTAAGAAAATTTGTCATGGATTATAACGAAATCTCTTCTCACGAATGGACAAATGTTATATATATTTTAATTTTAATTGCGCTTTTATTTATGGGTTTTTCTCGCAAAGAAATGCCCATAAAAAAAATTTTTGAATATGCGGGATTGTGGATTGTTTTCGCCTTGGTGGCGTTGGTTTTATACAGTTATCGTTTTGAAATTTTTGAAGTAAAAAATCGAGTTTTTGCAGATTTATTTCCTTCGCAAGCGATAAATAAAAATCATCAACAATTGACTATAAATATTTCTCAAGACGGTCATTATTATATCAATGTTCGCATAAAAAATTTTCCAGTGCGATTCATGATCGATACTGGTGCCAGCGATGTCGTTATCGACGAAAAAATCGCTTTAAAATTAGGATATGATTTGCGTAATATTCATTATGATAAAATATTTCAAACCGCTAACGGGCAATCTTACGGAGCTTCAATTTATTTTGATGAAGTTGATGTTTCGGGAGTAAAATTTCAAAATGTGCAAGCTTCGATTACTAATTCTGACCTAGTAATTCCGCTTCTCGGCATGAGTTTTTTGCAAAAATTTTATAAATATGAATTTTATCGCGACAAGCTAATTTTAACTTTGTAAAATTTTTTATTAAAAAATAAAAAAAACTAATAGCATATTTTTAAACTATATTGTAAAAACTTTAAAGTCTAAATCCCACTTAGTAAAACTTATTTTAAATTTTAAATCTCGATTTATCTTTCATGGAAGAAAAATTTATTAAAGTTGTTGGTGCCAAAGAGCACAATTTAAAAAATGTTAGCATTGAAATTCCGAAAAATGAACTTGTGGTTGTTACGGGATTAAGTGGCTCTGGTAAGTCGTCTCTAGTGTTTGATACAATTTACGCTGAGGGTCAAAGACGATTTGTTGAGAGTCTTTCAGCTTATGCAAGACAATTTTTGGATATGCAAGATAAGCCTGATGTTGAGTCAATCACGGGGCTTTCGCCAGCAATTGCCATTGATCAAAAAACTACTTCACGTAATCCGCGTTCAACGGTAGGAACGGTTACCGAAATTTATGATCATTATCGACTTTTGTTTGCTCGAATCGGAGTGCCTTACTCTCCAGCGACGGGAAAGCCGATTGAAAGTCAATCTTCGTCGGTAATTGTTGATAAGATTTTATCTTTACCTAAAAAAACTCGTATTTATATTTTGTCGCCGATTGTGCGTTCGCAAAAAGGTGAGTTTCGTAAAGAGATGATGAATGCTAGAAAGCAAGGCTTTCAGAGAATTAAAATCAACGGTGTAATTCACGATTTAAATGAAATTTTACCGCAACTTGATAAAAATAAAAAACATAATATTGAAATCGTTGTTGATAGAATTGTTATTTCGGAAGATCTTGGCAACCGCGTTGCTGACTCGGTCGAGACCGCTTTAAAAATATCCGAAGGTTTAATTTATGTTGAAATTGTGAGTTTCCCCGACGAGCATTTGGCTAAAATTACCGCCACAAATTCTAAAACTAAATCCAAAAAAGAAAAAAACACAAAGAGCGACGAAGAAACGTCCCAAGATGTTATGGGCTCAAATAATGAGTTATTAAAATCTCAAGTTGGTGATGTTGTCTTATTTAGTGAAAAATTTTCTTGTCCGGTTTCGGGCTTTACAATTTCTGAAATCGAACCGCGATTATTTTCTTTCAACTCGCCATTTGGCGCTTGTAAACATTGCGACGGACTCGGCACCGAACGTTATT
>CAJBXX010000043.1 GCA_903959715.1 uncultured Alphaproteobacteria bacterium
ATTTGCTTTAGCAAATTTAAGTAAATCTTATTTTGTTTTAACAAACTTAACGCGTATCAAGTAAATTTAATTTATTTAGTAAATAGATATAAATTATAACAAAAACTCTTTACAAATAAATAAATTAGTATTAAAAACTAAAAAATACTTTAAATTAGTTTTTTACTAGAATTATTATTTTTTTTAGTAAAAAATCATATTTACTATGTATTTAACAAATTTAGTTAAACATTAAATAATTTTATTAAAATAAAAATGAGTAAAGATTCAAATGTCGCGGGAGGGAATGACGAATCATCGCAAAATCCCTTTGGTTTTATATCACATTTTTTTGAACAAGTGGGTAAGGTTATTTCGGAGTTTTTTAAATCGATCATCGATTTGTTTTCTGGTAATTCTTGGGAGAGCTCTAATAAAAAAAATACAGAAACAAGAAGAGAGGAGTTAAAAGAAGGGGTGAACGAAGAATCTCCAGCTAAAGAATATAAAGTTTCTCCTGGAAATTTATTAAGTCAATTTGAAGAGGCCGCCGCAGATATAGCGTGTAAAAGTCAAAATTCTTCATCTAAATCTACACTTAATAAATCTTGTGAGGATGAATTTGTGAAAATCTTTACTGAGAGGAGTTTTGTTCAAGAAGAAAGCAAAAGTTATTCTCTTGATGAGGTTCCGGCTCAAAATGAACCTGAATTTCAGGGGGGAGGGAAAAATCAATCATTAATTCCAAATCAATCTGCGACATCGCCAGAAGAACAACCAAGAAGGCCACGAACGGGTCATGGCTTTACCGAAGATGAAAAAAGAAAATTGCCAGAAGAATTGCATAAACATTTTATTAGCAATAAATCTAAATATAATGATGATATTGATGATTTTATAAAAACATTCTCCGGTGGTGTTATTAATTTATTTCATGGCGATTATTTGCCCAATGAATTGAGAGAATTTCATCAGAATTATGAGTCAAGTATGTCTAAAACAAATCCTACAACTGCTCCGAAATCTCCAATTCCGAGTTTATCTAGCACTAGAGAAAGACAATAATTTTAATAAAAATTACAAAAATTTATGACTAATGATATTAAGACAAGCGGAAAAAAAGATAAAGGTTTTTTTGACAATATTTTAGATTCGTGTCTACAATTTTTCGAATCAATAATTTTGGCTGTTGAATCGGTATTCAAATCGATTTCTAATGCGTTTGAGAGCCTTTTTTCTCATAGCTCTGAAAACGAAGATTTTAAGGGTTCAAATGAAAGTTCTAAGGCTCCAGTAGGTTTGGGGGTAGAAAAAAATACGAGGGAAACCAAAAAAACAGCGAGGGAATCGCTTGTGGAGTTATTTGCGAGTAAGCCTTCAAATGAAGACCAAGAAGAAGAAAGGCGAAAACAACATGTATTTGAAGAGGCATCGAAAAAAGGTGCAATAAATTTTGTGAAAGAATATGTGACCAATATTGGAGAAAAAATTGATGAATTTGTTGCAAGTAATGATGAAGAAAAAGTTAAAAAGATTAAGGAATATTTTGTAGATAAGTATAAAGATGGTGATGAATCGTTTGATGCTAGTGAAGTAAGTCAGTTATTTGATTATGAAGTTGTGAAAAGTGCAATTATCAATTGTTGCAAAGAACTTTCGCAACAATTAAATCCTTTTAGTACATCCTTGAGGAATCAAGATCAATCTGTGGCTCCTCAATCTTCAGAATCATCACAAATTTCAGAACTACTTGTTTTTAAAAAAGAATGTTCCATTGAGGGGGGTGAAATTCCAGAAGATAAAAGGTGTGAATTTAAACGGAGATGTAAAGTTGTTGCAGAAGGTTTTGTGTTTGGATATTTTTATGTCAATGAAAATATGAGAGAATTTTGTCATTTCGAGGATGATGTAAAATTTAACAAGGTTAAGGAATATTTTGTTCAAACATCGAAAGAAAATAATGCTCAAGATTCTGCTGATTTATTTGATTGTCAAGATTTGAAAGATGCAATCATAGCTTGTATCAATAATCTGATTCCTAAAAATAATGAATTAGACAAACCTTATACAAATGGGGAGACCGTTTTTGTCGAAGAATTTATTAAACATCATAATTATCAATATTCGAGTGAAACGAGGAAATTTTCTTTACTAGATAAAAAAGCTAAACAAGAGGAAATACAAAGATTCGTTCAAATCAAGGAATCATCAGGAAGATTTAATATAGAAAGATTATTAATGCTGACCGAGTTAACATTAAACTTCCGTGACACTTCCTTTCATGATGATTCCTCCTGCGAGATTAAAATGGGCGAAGGCGTAGTCCCGAGGTCGTCTATTGAACTATCTTCCAATGGCCCCTTGAGTTTGCAAGAGCGGGGGGGTTGCGGAGGGGCAATTTTTTGGACTTAGAGATTCGTTTATCCCTCGCGATGTTAATGGAGATGCTGGACCGAATTTAGATTTTAAATAAATTAAATAGAAAAAAAGTCTTTAAAATTTTGGCTTATTTTGTATTCTTAATATTGTTTTTTAATCTAGTTAATTTTTTTAAATATAAAATTAAATTAGTTTGTAATTTTAAAATTTTAAAGCGAAAATGTTTCTTCAAATTTAATTTATTAAAAATAAAAATGTCTAATTTTTTTGATATATTCGCATCTTGTTGTGGCGAAAGAAATCCAAAAAAAATTAAAACAAAAGCTCGGTCAGAATCTCGAGAGAAGGTTGACGAAGACAAAGACAAAGACCCTAAAGCTCCTTTGCTTGAGTCTCCTCGAGCTAGAATTCCTGATTTTGATATAAAAGATTTTTTGAATAAATGTTCAGGCGAATTTCGATCAACATTATCTCCAATCCCATCCGTTGGTTCGCATACTGAGTTGTCTAGCAAATTATCGCAATCTGAATTATTTTTTTTATCTAGTTCCGGGTCTCCATCTTCAAATGGAGATGCAACTCCACCCACAACTCCACGCTTAACTCCAGCTCAACCACCTAGATCTCCATCTCCATTTCCAACTCCAAGAAATTCTCTTCGTGAAGCTTTACAAATCATCGGCGATTTAATCTCTTTATCAACTCCGCCAAATAGCCCTAACAACAGCCCCAGAGAAATCAAAGAAAGATCAAGATAAAAAATCAATTCTGGTGTTTAAAAACTTATTTCCCAATAAAAATTGTTGAAATTTTTTCGATTTTTTGCGTAGCTAAATCTTGTAAAATCATTTCAATTAAAATTCTATCTTCGGAAATTTCGCTAATTTTTTGTGCCGGAATTGTTACGAAAATCTTAAGGTCAACCGCGGTTTCGGCGGGGACTGTAAGATTTTTTTCATCATGATTGGAAATTTTAATTTCGGCAAAATTTGGCTTAGAAATTGCCAAAGAAAATTGTTTAATTTCATGATTTTTATTGATGATTTTAAGATTATAAACATTACGAATTGAGCCGTCGCTTAAGGTTATATAAAGCGGATTGCGTTCTTGAAAAATTGAAGTCTCGATTTGAGGCTTGTAAATCAAGCTTGTAAGCATCAATGAAGAAACCAAAATCAAAATTGCACTATAATAAAAAGTTCGGGCTTGTAAAAAACGGAATTTTTTTTGTGGAATTGGTTCGAGCAAGTGGGAGAGGGTGTCGTAACGAATTAAACCTTTGGGCAAGCCAACTTTTTCCATGACCTCGTCGCAGGCATCAATGCATAAACCGCAAGCGATACATTCCATTTGCAAACCATTACGAATATCGATTCCCGTAGGGCAAACGACAACACATTGTTTGCAATCGATGCAATGTCCGCGATTTTCAAAACTCTCGCCACGATGCCATTTTCCTCGCTCTTCACCGCGTTTTTTATCGTAAGAAATTATTAAAGTGTTGTCGTCAAACATTACGGATTGAAAGCGCGCGTAAGGGCACATGTAGGTGCAAACATGCTCGCGAGCAAAGCCAGCCATTAAATAGGTCATGAATCCAATGCCTGAAATCCAGCCAATAATTTTTAATGACATTTCTTTAAAGTTGAGATTTACTATTTTTTTAAGTAATGCTTGTGAATCGTTAAAATAATTCACAAAAACTAATCCCGTAACAAGGGAAATAACAATCCACGATAAATGGGTGAGGGTTTTTTTATAAAATTTTTTAAAATTATTTTTACGATCCAAAAGAATTCTTTCATTGCGATCTCCTTGAAAAAATCGTTCGACCGCAATAAAAATATCGGTCCACACCGTTTGAAAACAAGCATATCCACACCATACTCGACCAAAAAGTGAAGTGACAAAAAATAACGCGACAGCACATAGAATTAAAATTCCTGCTAAATAAAAAACTTCTTGTGCCCAAATTTCAATGAAGAAAAAATAAATTTTGCTATTGGTGATATCAATTAGAATCGCTTGGTTCGGAGCACTTGATCCGCGTTCAAATTTAATGAAGGGCGAGAAGCAATAAATGCTCAAAAATAGCATATTTAAACGCGATTTTAACTGGCGAAATTTTCCTTTAACATTTTGTGGATAAAGTTTTTTTCTGGCGATAAAATATTTTTCAAGCATTTCTTATAAAGTTAAATTAATTGTTTGACAAATGTATTTTTACTAAATATATTAGCATATCTTTTTTACAAATTTACAAAAAATTTGTTTAATTTACTAGCTATAATTTATAATCTATGTTTGCAATTGTTGAGACGGGTGGAAAGCAATACCGCGTTGCCCCCAATGATAAATTAATCGTCGAAAAACTCGTTGGTGATGTCGGCACAAAAATTACTCTTGAAAAAGTTTTGCTCGTTAATAGCGAGAAAGGCGAATTAAGTGTTGGAGCCCCTTTCGTTAGTGGTGCCCAAGTCGAAGCCGAAATTCTTAAATCTTTTAAAAATGATAAGGTGATTATCTTTAAAAAAAGAAGAAGACAAAATTCGCGTAGAAAACGCGGACATCGTCAACAACAAACATTGTTGAAAATTTTGTCAATTAAGGCATAGCAAATTTTAACTTTTTAATTTAAATACTATGGCAACAAAGAAAGCGGGTGGAAGCTCGCGAAATGGACGCGACTCAGCGGGCAGAAGGCTCGGCGTCAAAAAATATGGCAGTCAATCAGTTAAGGCTGGAAACATTATAGTGCGTCAAAGAGGCACTAAATGGCATCCTGGTGAAAATGTTGGAATCGGCAAAGATCATACAATTTTTGCAAAAATTGCTGGCATTGTTGAGTTCGTAAAAACAACTCGCAAAAACCGCATTTTTATTAATGTTGTTCCGGTTACGAACTAATTTTAATCAAATTAAAAACATAAAAAGGCACTAAATTATTTAAAAATATTAGTGCTTTTTTATTGTCTTTTATCTCAAGCGGACGTGGCGAAATTGGCAGACGCACTAGACTTAGGATCTAGCGCCTCACGGCATGTGGGTTCAAGTCCCTCCGTCCGCACCATCTACTCCAAATCAAAATTCGGAAAATAAATTAAATCATTATCAAATCAGAAAATAATTTTGAATTTTTGTGGATTTGTGATCTTACAAACCTACATTTAGTAAAAACACTCGCAACGCTTACGGGAACATCCACTACAAATTTATACAAACTCGGAAAATCTTCAGGCTGTAGTTCCACCCTTGAGGGTTATTTGCGTTTAAAAAATAGCCTAAATGGCTATTTTTAGCAAATAACGGGATTAGGAGCGAAGGCGACGCAATCCCTGGGGCGAGTCCTTTTTGAAGAAAAGGACG
>CAJBXX010000044.1 GCA_903959715.1 uncultured Alphaproteobacteria bacterium
GGAGGCGAGGCTGGGCAGGCTAGGTTGTAAATCAAATCGATTTTATCGAATTTTAAATTTTCAAGCGGACTTGTAATATCGTGATGATAAAAAATAAAATTTTCACTCGCAATATTATTTTTATTTATAAAGTTTTTAATAAAATTTAAATTTTGCGGATCGCTCGAATTGTGATTGTCGATTGCGTAAATTTTATGACCATTTTGCAATAATTTTAAGCATAAATTAGTGCCGATAAAACCCGTTGCACCAGCGATTAAAAAGGTTTTGCGGGGTAGGGTGGTTTGGTTCGAGTTTTCTTTTGTGGTTATATTCATTCAAGAAATTTCTTTATGTTAAATATTTTTTAAATTCGATTTTATTTTGTTTTTTAATTGCAAAATTTTCTAAAAAAATCGAATTTATTCCTTAAAAATATTAACCGCCTCAATAATTTTATCAATATTGTTTTTTTCTAAATAAGGGTAGAGCGGAAGGCTTAAAATTTCTTCGTGAATTTTTTCGGTAATTGGAAAACTCAAATGATTAAATTCTTTTTGATTATAACTAGGCGAAAATTGATGCTTTTGTCGATAATAATTTTGTTCATTTTGAGATAATTTTTAAAATCATTATAATCTCGAATGTAATCTTTTTCATGATAATAATCACTAGCTAGAACAATCAAAACACAATCTGCAGAGAAGTTGAACATTTCCCGCCAAACCATTTTTTCAATAAACAATCCTTCATTTCTATTTTCAAGTTTTATAATGGATTTTTCCTTGCCATCATCGAGCAAAATTTCGCATGAGCCATTAACTCAAATCAATACTTGCTCTAAGTTTTTATGGGCATGAAGCCCTCTTATTACTCCTTCTTTGGTATCAAAGATGTAATATACTCTTTTTGATTTCAAAGGGAATATTTTTGTTTTCCTCGAGGGCGATTAGACCACCCCTTTCATCACCTTTCGTTAAAAAAGTTAATTTTTTATATTTCATGAATTATTTGTATTTGGGTTTGTTTTTTAATAAAATATTTGGTAAAAAAATAATCGTCAATATAAAATAAAAGTGTTGTGGGGTTGATTAGTTGGGGGTCGTTTTTTTAAGATTTTTATGCAAAGTTTAAGTTTTTTATGAGAGTTCTAGTTTGCGTAAATGTAAAAATTTCAGGCATAAATTGATGACGATAAAAACGGTTGAATAGAAGATTAAAAAGATTTTGTAATTTATGTTTTTAAATTTTCCTCTATGTATTTGTATATTTTTTCCATTTCATTTTCCCAAGAGGTTTGTTTTGATTTTATTAATCCCTCTTTAACTAAGTTTTGTCTTAAATCGTAAGAATTATACAATCTATCAAAGCCATCCAATACACTTGATGTAACTGGATCTACTATAATTGAGTTATTTTTGTTGCAATACCACTCTGTTTGAGGTCCCTTATTTGTGATTACTGGACAGCCAGATGCCATTAGCTCCACAGGAAGATAAGATAAGTTTGTCGCAGAAAATGCTATTCCGGCATCACAAGTTCTATAAAGATCTCCAGTTTCCTTAAGTGATAAATTTCCTAATAGCGTGGCTTTAAATTTAGGTTTTTCTTTGAGATCTAGTCCAGCAATTGCGATTTCTAGCTCTGGATATTTATTTGATATGGCTTCTAAGCTTGACATTCCGAGTTCGTAACATCTTCTTTCGGTTGAAGGTCTTCCGTAAAAAAATAATTTTGAAATTTTGTTTTTAATTTTTCCATCTTCGTTAAGCGGATAAAAAATATTCTTATCGCTAGAAAAAATATAATTTTGAGCTTTTCCACCGTAAGACTCGTAAATTTCTTTCAACCATGTTCCACCCGTAACGCCGATGAAACCAAATGTATAAGAATTGTTAGCCTGCATGGATTGAGTTCCATAAGCATAAAATTGACTTTCATAATCTTGCATGAAGTAAAACTTTTTTTTGGCATTTGCAAAGTTTCTGACATAATATGCTGATTGCCAAGTGGTGGCAAAAGCGGCATCACATTCTTTTAAATCGTCAATGTTGGTGATAACTTTTAGATTTGAGTCTTTTAAAGCAACTTTTAACTCATCTTCAGCTTCTATATTTGTTTTTTTGGTGTGATTATAAATAAAAATTATATTTTCTACATCATGCTTTGAAAAGTGATTTGCAAATCTAAACAATGTATAATGTCCTCCACCCCAAACATTAGACCAATTAGGAACAAACCATATAAAAGTTTTTTTTGAATTAGGTGAAGAAACTGATAGCTCTTTATTAAAATTTATATAATCAATATGGTCTTTCTCACATATTACTAATTTTTGTTCTATTGTTTTGTAGTCAATATTAGTATCGGTTTTGTATAATTTTTTTGATTTTTTATATAGCTTTGGTCTAAAGTGTTTTATATAAAAAGGTCTTAACGGTTTTAATTTTATTTTAATTTTATTTTTTAAACTTCTATTATTTTTTGACATATTTTTGCGAATGTTTATTTAAATTCTTTTATGTATTCGTGCAAATCTTCTTCATAATGTCTTATCCCATCTTTTTCATCCAGATAAAGACTTTCAATGCCCTCGGAAAGAGGTCTTGGTGCGGGTAATGGAAATTGACAAGATTTAGTTTCAAGTAAACTTGCATTGCATTTTAACTCTTTTAAGATTATTTTTGCTATTTCATGTCGAGTTAATAAGCCTTGACTTGAATAGTGATAAGTTCCAATTAATTTATCTTGCGTTGATTTAATGATAAATTTTGCAAGAGAAGAGGCCATTGTAATTGTTCCATATTTGTCTCCAACTGCTTTAATCGAAGTATTCCCATCTTTGATTTGTTGAATAATTTTACCGACAAATTTTTTATCTCTTTCAGCTCCTCCGCCAATCATCCATCCAGCTCTAATAATTAATGAATTTGCAATGTTGTTTTGAGTTATAAAGTTTTCTGCCTTGTATTTTGATTTTCCATAATAGTTAACTGGATCTGGCATATCCAACTCGTTATATTTTAAACTTGATTTTGCTCCAAATACATTTGAAGTAGATATAAAAACAAGATAAGATGATAGCTCATTTGCAATTTTAGAAATTTTTTCAACAGATAAAGAGTTTGCTATTAATGCATGTTTTGGGTTTGTTTCGCATAAATCTACATTTGTTTCTGCGGCCAGATGAAATATCACATCTGGTTTAATTTCTTTAATATAAGCTTCTATTTTGTGAGTATCAGATATATTGAATTCTAATCTAGCAGGGCTTATTATTTTAAAATCACCGTTATCTTCCAGTAATTTTACTATGTAGTTTCCGAGCATGCCACTTGAGCCCGTTAGTAGGATTTTTTTCATTAGTTTGAAGAAAAAAAATTCAATATATATTTTTGAAAGATTGTTTTTTGTTTGCGTACAAAAAAACATACAGTAATATTTTCATTCGAATAAAATTAAAATACAAGAAAATTTTTTAATAAAAAAAATTAATAGAATTTTTTTAAAATTTCTCTCAATTTTTTATATTTTGATTTAAATATCAACTTATTAATTTCCATCGAATCATCTATTGAAGATACTTTAAAAATTGTAAATCATTCTTCGTAAAAAAATATAAGATTTTGTTGCTA
>CAJBXX010000045.1 GCA_903959715.1 uncultured Alphaproteobacteria bacterium
GCAGAAACCACTAAAGCCGCCGAGAGCGTTATCAACGCTTTTCGAAGCCTCAAAGCCGATGTTTTAGTTCAGCAATATATTAAAGAATCCAAAGGGCAAGATATTCGCTGTTTCGTGATTGGCGATAAAGTTGTTGCCTCGATGGAACGCACCGCCCAAGAAGGCGAATTTCGCGCCAATATTCATCTCGGAGCAACGGCTCGTTCAATCGAAATTAGCGACGAAGAACGCGATTTGGCAATTCGCGCCGCCAAAATTATTGGTTTAGAAGTTGCTGGAGTTGATATGGTTCGCTCCAATTCGGGGGCAAAAATTCTCGAGGTCAATTCCTCGCCGGGGCTTGAAGGTATTGAAAGTGCCAGCGGTATTAATATCGCCGATAAAATGATAGAATTCATGGAAAATAAATTTAAAAATAATGAAAAAAGTTGAAGCAAAAAAAATCTTTCACAGCGAAATTGAATTCTTAACGGGTGCTCACAATTTTTCTCAAATCCCAACGCACCACTATCCTGAAATCGCTTTCATCGGCGCTTCAAATGTTGGAAAATCAAGTTTAATTAACGCAGTTTTTGCCAAAAAAATTGCCATTGTTTCTTCGACTCCGGGTCGAACAAGGCAATTAAATTTTTTCAAAATTTCTGGTTTTCGCGACGGCTTTATGATGGTCGACATGCCGGGATATGGCTTCGCCAAAGCCAAAATAGAAAATATTCAACATTGGCAAGATGTGAGTTTCGATTATTTGATGAATCGTTCAAATTTAAAAAGAATTTTTTTACTAATCGATGCCACTAAAGGCTTGAAAAATCACGATCTAGAGGTGATTGATATTTTTACTCAAAATAATATTTTTTTCCAAATTGTTTTAACTAAAATTGATAAATTAAATTTGGCGGATCAAGAAAAATCAACTCAAGAAATTATAAAAAAACTTGAAGTTTATCCATCATTTTGTAGTAAAATTGTTAGAACCAGTAGTTCAAAAAAATATGGAATTACCGAATTGCAAAATGAAATTGTTGAAGTTTTAAATAATTTATGAAAATTCTTTTAACAATTTTAATTACCAGTTTTATAATTTTTTTAACGGTTTTGATACTTAATTATTCAACCTACAACGGCAAAAACAAAATAAAAATTAACAATGAAAAAGAACGCAAAAATTGAAAATAAAAATATTATCAAAGATTTAACACCGCGACAAATTGTTGAAGAATTAAATCGCTATATCGTTGGGCAAAATGATGCCAAAAAAGCCGTAGCAATTGCCCTTCGCAACCGTTACCGCCGTAAACTTGTTGAGTCTCCGCTTCGTGAAGAAATTATGCCCAAAAATATTTTGATGATTGGGCCAACTGGGGTCGGCAAAACCGAAGTGGCGCGTCGCTTAGCCAAGCTCGCCAACGCTCCATTTTTAAAAGTTGAAGCCACCAAATTCACCGAAGTTGGTTATGTCGGTCGCGATGTTGATTCTATTGTTCGCGACTTACTCGATATTGCCATCAAGAATAATAAAAACGAGATGAAAAAAACCGTTTATGTCAAAGCCGAAAAACATGCCAAGAAAAAAATTCTTAAAATTTTAGTCGGCGAAACCGCTCTTGAGGAAACTCGCGAAAAATTCTCGAAAATGCTTGATAATGGCGAGATGAACGACAAGGAAATCGAACTCGAAATTATCGATAATTCCAATAATGCCATGAATAGTTTTGATATTCCGGGTGGGCAAGTTGGCATGATTAATATTTCCGAAATGATTGGCAAAGCCATCGGCAGTGAGAAAACTAAAAAAGCTCGCATGACGGTCGAAGATGCCTTGAAAACCTTGATTGACGAAGAGTCGAACAAAATGATCGACGAAGATAAAATCATTAAAAATTCTTTAAAAGCCGTGGAAAATGACGGCATTGTTTTCATCGATGAAATCGACAAAATTTGTGCAAAAGGCAATTTAAAAGGAGGCGATGTTTCGCGTGAAGGCGTTCAACGCGATTTGCTTCCAATCGTTGAAGGCACAACAATCAGTACCAAATATGGCATCGTCAAAACCGATCATATTTTATTCATTGCGTCGGGGGCATTTCATGTCGCCAAACCTTCAGATTTATTGCCCGAATTGCAAGGGCGTTTTCCGATTCGCGTTCAATTAAAATCACTAAGCGAAGATGATTTGTTGAAAATTCTAACTGAGCCCGAAGCCAGTTTAATCAAGCAATATACCGCTTTGCTTGCGGTCGAAAATATCGAATTAACTTTTAGCGAAGATGGCATTAAAGAAATGGCAAAAATCGCTTTTAAAGTTAATGGCGAGATTGAAAATATTGGGGCGCGTCGACTTCACACCATGATCGAAAAAATCTTGGAAGAAGTAAGTTTTGAAGCTAGCGAATTGAACGCCGGAACCAAAATCGATATCGATTCAGCTTATGTTAACAAGCATCTCGGCGATTTATTATCAAACAAAAATGATTTAATGAAGTTTGTGTTGTAGAGAAAATTTTTGTTTTTTTGTAAAAAATTTGCAAAATCAACAAAATTCTTGCAATAAAATTCATAATATTTTATATTTTTTGTAAATTAATTGCAAAAAATATTTTCTAAATTTATGTTGATTTCATTTTCGGTTAGCAATTTTCGCTCAATCAAAGGCAAACAAACCGTTGATTTTTCAGCTAGCGAAAAATATCACAGCAAAGCTCAACCTCATTTAAAAAACAATATTTTTGCCACTAAAAATCAACAAGTTCCAAATTTATTAAAATCAATTGTTCTTTATGGCTCCAACGCCTCAGGCAAATCTAATTTAGTAAAATCTTGGTATTGTTTTGGCACTATGATTTTAAATAGAAAACTAAAAAGAGGTGAAAATATTAAGAAATATGATCCTTTTATTTTAGATAAAAAACATCAAAAACCAACAATTTTTGAAATTGATTTTATTGCCTTAAATTCAACAAGATATTTATATGAATTTGCTTTTGATTCCTCGCAAATTCATTATGAAAAATTATCTTCTTATAAGGATGGTGTCGATGTTTCGCCAAAATTAATTTATGAAATTGGATTTAAAAAAAATAAATTATATCATAATTTTAAAGATAGCTTTGAAGGCAACAAAGACAAGGCTATAGACCTATTTGAAAATACTCAAAATAATTTATTTTTATCACTCAATATTAATGAAGATGGCAATAAATTTTTGAATCCAATTTATGATTGGATTCAAAATTATGCCGAAGTTATTTTCGATCACGAAGATCGATATTTTGAGACTCTTCAATGGATTGAAAAAGATAAAAAAAATAAAGAAAAAGTTGTCAAACTTTTA
>CAJBXX010000046.1 GCA_903959715.1 uncultured Alphaproteobacteria bacterium
CTATTTAAGGCTAAATTCTGGAACAAAAAATAGATTATAAGGTCGTATAGATATGAAATTTTTCTTTTTGTTAGTTAGTCTTTTTTCACTAATAAGTATTAGTGGTTGTCAGTCCCTTGCAGAGAAAAATCCCACCCTCAAAGCTGAGCTCACTGTCTTCCATGAACTTCCTAATGACTTTAAACCCACTACCATAGCGATAGTTCCATGGCATCAGTCTCAAAAAAGCTCATTGGAATTTAAAAATTATGCAGGGATCCTTAAAGATCGTATCGAGAAATTAGGTTTCACTGTCATTGATCACTCCAAAAAACCTGAGTTACTCCTTTTCTTTGACTATGGTGACGACAACGGAAAAGAGATGACAGAGACTTATACAGTGCCTGATTTTGGCATGATTGGTTATACGGGATATTCACTAAATTCATGGGCTATGTATCCTGGCTTGCCAATGTATGGATATCGTGGCTACCAAACGCATACTAATAAATATACTTTGTATACAAGATATATCCATATTGATATAGCAAAACCCAAATCTAAAGACAAAGAGCTCGATAAACTTTTTGAGGGGAGCTTAAGAAGTAAAGGTACTTGTTCAAAACTTACTTCAACGCTTCCATATTTAATTGATATGTTTTTCAATAATTTTCCCGGAAAGAATAACGAGACTCAGTCATTAGAAAAATCTTGGAGTGGTGTTTGCTAGCTCTTGTGATGAAAAATTTTTCCTTTAAAAAATTTAGCTTTATTTTATTTTTTTTACCAAGCATTTGTTTTGCAAAAGACTGGAACTTTGATGTGCTTATGGATGGTAAATTGATTGGTGAACATACTTTCCAATTAAAAGAAGAAGAAAAATTTCATCAGCTGACGAGTAATGCAAATTTTAAAGTCACAGTCTTATCAATACCTGTTTATAAATACAAACATATATCGCAGGAACTTTGGAGTAAAAACTGTCTTCATTCGATAAACGCTTCAACGCAAGATGGAGGAGATGATTACAAAGTTGTTGGAAAATTTGAAACCAATACATTTAAGTTGATTGAGCCTGCAAAAGAAGCTTTTTCTGCGGAGTGTCCTATGACTTTTAGCTATTGGAATCCATTAATGTTAAAGCAAAGTAAATTATTGAATGTCCAGATGGGCGAATACACTGAAGTACAGATTAAAAGTTTAGGCAAGGAAACTATTAAAGTAAAAAATGAAAATATAGAAGCCGACTCCTATCGAATCACGGGACCTAAAATTAATATCCAGATTTGGTATAAAGATAATAAGGAATGGGTCAAGTTAGAATCAATCACACCTGACGACCATCACATTTCCTATATTTTGAAGTAGATTAGATTTCTCGAGTTGGTCGGCTTAGTTATTTGACTGGGCGAAATTTAGATTATCTTAAAAGCTGTCAAAATTTTGACTCTTATTAAAGTTAAAATATTTAAAAAAATTCTTCAAATTTTTTACATTCAAAAAAAGCATTGATAGTTTTTTTATTATTTTATTGTTTAATTAAAAAAGGCCTTTATGCAGCTATTACTAAAAGCGTTATTTGTCACGATTGTATTTTCTAGCACCGCTATTTCGGCTCCAGCCTACATTATTCCCGTGGCGCCTGGTTGGAAAGTGCAGCCAATTATCACTGTAGGTGAATCTGCTGGGAATGGCTATGCCATGGCTGGTGTGCCAGATGGTTTAGGTGTTTTTGCAAATAACGATGGTACTTTTAACTTGC
>CAJBXX010000047.1:0-20000 GCA_903959715.1 uncultured Alphaproteobacteria bacterium
AAAAATCAATGGCAAATTTATCAAAGATTTAAAGGTTAAAATTCTTTTCAAAAAAGATGCTGAAAACGCCGTTAAAAAATCTCCTGAAGAAGATAAGTCATTGAATAATTCAGAAGAGCAAAATAAAAATACGGAGCAAAATAAAAATGAAGAAACAGCTCAACCAGAGGTTCAAGAGCAAGAAAGTGCAAAAGAGCCAGAGTCAATACAACAACCAGAGCAACCAGAACAGCCAGAGCAACAAAAGCTTTAAGACTGACAATAAATCTTCTTTTGAGCAAAATTACAGCGAAAAAGACTTTATTTGGATCGGCGGAAAGAACCCTTGTTTTCTGGCTCTCAAGAATCAAAAAAGAAAAATCTTCGAGATTATTACTAATAAAAATAATCTCGAAGATTTAAAATCTTTTTTCGATAAAAATTCTCTTCAACATTTAGAAAAAATCGTTAGAGTTCATGAGAATGTTTTTTTCCAAAATATTTTCCACAAAGATTTTGTCCATCAAGGAATTGCTATTAGAGCCTCAAAAATTGAGTTTAAAACGCAATTCGATTTACTTGAAGAGTTAAATTTAATTGAAGATAAAAATCATCTCCCTGACGTCTTAATCCTTGATCAAATTACCGATCCACAAAATGTTGGTGCCATAATTCGTAGTGCGGTCGCTTTTAATTTTAAGAAAATAGTTTTTTGCGAATTTAATTCCGCCAAAGAAACGGCTTCTTTGGTTAAGGCTTCGGCGGGAAATATTGATTTCGCTGAAATTTTTGTGGCGACAAACATTAATAATTTGATCGAAAAACTAAAAAAAATTGGCTATTGGTGTATCGGTTTGGCGGGCGAGGGCGTTGAAAATGAGAAAAAAATTGCAGAATATAAAAATATTGTTTTAGTGGTCGGTTCCGAAGGTGCGGGCATGCGTAATTTGGTTAAAAAAAATTGCGATTTATTGGTTAGAATTAACACTAATAAAGAGGTTGAAAGCCTTAATGTATCTGTAGCCACGGCTATCGCCCTTAACGAAATTTATCGAAATAAAAATGTTTAAAAATATTTGCATAATTGCCGCTAAAAATAATGATTTAGCTTATCAAAAAAAAGATTTTTTGATTAAAAAATATGGCTTTCAAGATTTAACATTTGATCATAAAAATATTGATGATTTTGATTTGATCATCGCCATTGGTGGCGACGGTTTGATGCTTCATTTGCTTCACGAAATTAAAAATTTTGCCACACCGATTTATGGAATTAATTGCGGAACAGTGGGATTTTTAATGAATTCTTTTTGTGAAAATGATTTGATAGAAACCATTAATAAATCGGAAATTTCGGCTTTAAATCCACTCAAAATGATTGCGACCGACGTCAATAATATCAAGAATTCGCACATTGCAATCAACGAAGTTGCGCTTTTAAGGCAAATTAATCAAGCGAGTAAAATTCAAATTGAAATTAATGGCAAAGAAAGACTTTCTTCTTTAATGGCGGATGGGATTTTGGTTTCAACTTCGGCTGGAAGCACGGCTTATAACCTTTCGGCGGGTGGTCCCATAATTCCATTTGGAGCAAAAATTTTAGCCTTAACGCCAATTAGTCCATTTCGTCCAAGAAAATGGAACGGCGCTTTGCTTCCATCAAATTCAAAAATTAAATTTAAAGTTTTAGATCACAAAGAGCGCCCCGTCAGTGCTACAGCGGATTCAAGAGAGGTTAGAAATGTTGTTGAAGTTGAAATTTTTGAAGATTTATCGATCGAATTTAAAATATTATTTGATTCAAATCATTCACTTGAAGAACGCATAATTCGTGAACAATTCGGTGATTAATTTGCACAAATAAATTATTTTATTCTAAACGAATTGACCATTTTTGTGATAAATATTGCATTATATTTTTTGCTTCAAAATTGGTGATAGCTCTGTTAAAAACTATCGCCTCTGAAATCAGCCCATGAAAATTAGTTGCAGAAGCTTTTCTGCAAGCAAAAACTCCTAGAGTAAATTCACAAGTTCCAATTAATGTTTTGGAAAAAGTGCCACTGCTTGCGGTTAAAGAATTATTATACAATGTCACTTTAGAATTTGATGCGTCAGAGGCTTCAATTATCATTATGCTGGCATTGGCAACCGATTCGCGTTTAACAATATTTGCTCCCCAACTGTTATAATATCCCCAAAAACCTAGGTTATTTGAAGGATTGAAAATAATTGAACCGCTGAGATTGCAATTTGAGTTACAAGTTAAAGAGTAAGTGCTTCCTTGCGATATTAGATGTTGAGGCCAAATTGTACTGCTAACGGTATTGTTATAAACACTTTTTTTAATCGGCTTCCAAACCACTATCATAGTGTAATCAGGTTTGTTTTTGATAATTGGTGGCGGTGAGGGATTGGTAACCTCATTATTGGAAAGATATTGTAAATTATCTTGATCAAAATTAATTGCCGGCAAGCCATTGATACCATCTTCAATATATGTTGGAGTGCTTTCTGTGTTGCTATTGCGACCGATATTAATTTTATCAATAGTGGTTGGATTGATATCGAACCAAGTTTTTATTTTACCATTATTGTCGCAAGTTTTTGTGGTTCCGTAACATTCCAAATTTTCAATTTTAGAAGTTTCGAGCCATAAAGAAAGTTCTGGCATCATAGCGAGAGGTGATTTTTTGGTAACATCGTTGGCGAGAGCTATTTTAGCATCTTTGTGAAGATCGATTCCGGTGGTTATGCCAGCGATTAAAACTGCAATAATTAGAACAGTAATCGAGATTTCTATTAAGGAGAAACCCTTATTTGGTTTTAATTTTTGTGGCATTAAATTAACCAATTTTTGTTTTAATGGTGGGTCTGGGTGGACTTGAACCACCGACCTCGCACTTATCAGGCGCGCACTCTAACCAACTGAGCTACAGACCCATTTTTTAAAAATGAGTCATGAAAATTATTTTGTAATTTGGTAAATGTCAATTGACTAATCAAAAAAAATGTAAATTATTTTATAAAAGTTAAAAAAAATTTTATAAAAATTTATGAAATCATTCGCCAATAATCTTGAAGAAGTAGTTTTAAACCAACGAGAATTAAATATTTCTTTCGAGTTTTTTCCGCCAAAAAATGATGAGATGGAAATGAAATTGTGGGAATCAATTTCGCGTTTAAAATATTTAAAACCAAATTTTGTTTCGGTAACTTATGGAGCCGGCGGTTCCACTCGCGAAAGAACTCACCACACCATCGAAAAAATAATAAAAGAAACCGATTTAAAGCCGGCTTCGCACCTTACTTGCGTAGGTGCTTCGAAAGAAGAAATCGATAAAATTTTACGCAATTATTGGCAAATTGGTGTAAAACATATTGTGGCTTTGAGAGGCGATATGCCTGCGTCAAGCTCAAATTATCAACTTCATCCAAATGGTTACAAATATGCCAATGAATTGGTCGAAGGAATAAAAAAATTATCCCAAGAAAATATTAATTTTGAAATTTCGGTGGCGGGTTATCCCGAAAAACATCCCGAAGCACAATCGATGCAACAAGATATCGATAATTTAAAACGCAAAATTGATGCCGGAGCCAATCGCATTATTACGCAATTTTTTTTTGATTCCGATGTTTTTTTTCGTTTTGTTGATTTATGTCATAAAAATAAAATTTATGTACCGATTGTGCCGGGAATCCTTCCGGTGACTAATGTTAAGCAGGCAAAACATTTTGCCAAAATGTGTGGTGCCAAAATTCCAAAATGGATGGAAAATGTGTTTGAAGGTTTGGATGAAAATCAAGAAACACGGCATTTGGTAGCGGGAATTGTGGCGACAGAATTATGTAGAATTTTGCATAATTGGGGCGTTGATGATTTTCATTTTTATACTTTAAATCGAAGCGATTTAACTTTGGCAATTTGTCATTTACTCGGCATTAAAAATGCTGTTGCGAGTTAATTAATGCTGAATTTTTATTTAAAAACTTGCAATTCAATTTTTTTAATGTTAAGACTTAAAAAGGTTTTTTTAAAACCAAATTTTCATCAAAATATAAATTATTTTTCTAACAAATATCATGTCTAAAGAAGATTTATTAACAATGAATGGGGTTGTTATTGAGGTGTTGCCAAATACAATTTTTAAAGTTGAATTGGAAAATAATCATATCATAATTGCTCACGCTTCAGGCAAAATTCGTAAAAATAAAATTCGTATTTTGAAAGGTGATAAAGTTGAGGTCGAGATGACCACATATGATCTCACCAAGGGTCGAATTATCAGACGCAATGTTTAATTTTTTTAAATGAAAAACCTTCTAATTGTTGAATCGCCAGCTAAAGCCAAAACAATTGGCAAATATTTAGGCAAAGATTATCATGTCGTGGCATCTTTTGGTCATATTCGTGATTTACCAAGTAAAGATGGTTCGGTTGAGCCAAATAATGATTTTGCCATGAATTATCAAATTTCAGCAAAATCTACCAAGCATGTCAAAGATATGGTTGATAAGGCCAAAGATTGTCAAAAAATTATTTTAGCACCAGATCCTGACCGCGAAGGTGAATCAATCGCTTGGCATATTCTCGAAGTTTTAAAAATCAAAAAAGCCATAAAATCTTCAACTAAAGTTGAGAGAGTTGTTTTTAATGCCATCACCAAAAATTCAGTTTTAGAAGCGATAAAAAAACCGCGAGAAATTGATATGAATTTAGTTGATGCTCAACAAGCTAGACGGGCTTTAGATTATCTAGTTGGCTTTACTTTGTCGCCAGTTTTATGGCGTAAATTGCCTGGAAGTCGTTCAGCAGGAAGGGTTCAATCGGTTGCGTTGCGACTAATCTGTGATCGCGAAGAAGAAATTGAGCAATTTAAAAGTGAAGAATATTGGGATATAAAAATCAATTTGCAAAAAGAAAATAATCAACAATTTAAAGCGACAATTTTTGAAGTCGAAGGTAAAAAACTTGAAAAATTTTCGATCAATAATGCGCAAAGAGCTAATGAAATAAAAGAAAATCTTGATCAAAAAAAATATCGAGTTTTATCAATTGTTAAAAAGCAAGCGAAACGCCGTTCTTATCCGCCATTTACGACATCTTCTTTGCAACAAGAATCTGCAAGAAAATTAGGTTTTTCGGTGAGCAAAACCATGATGATTGCACAAAAACTTTACGAAGGTTTTGAAATAAATGGCAACTCACAAGGCTTGATTACCTATATGAGAACAGATTCAATCGATGTCGCACCCGAAGCAATTGTTTCGGTAAGAAATGCTATTAAAAATTTATATGGCGAAAAATATTTGCCAGAAAATCCTAATATTTTTAAAAGCAAAGTGAAGAACGCCCAAGAGGCTCACGAGGCAATTCGTCCCGCTGATTTTTCTCTTGAACCAGAAAAAATCAGACACTCTTTGGATAATGATCAATTCGCTCTTTATAGTTTGATTTGGAAAAGAATGGTTGCCTCGCAAATGAGTGATGCAATTTTTGATCAAGTCGTTGTCGAAATTATTACAGAGCCGAACTACGCTAAGGCAAAAGCCATTGGATCAACAATTAAATTTGATGGATTTCATAAAGTTTATCGTGAAGATTTAGATGATAATTCCGAAGATGAAGATGAGACAAAAATTAATTTACCAGAGTTGCAAGAAAAAGAAGTTTTAAATTTAATTGAAACTAATCCTTTGCAACATTTCACTGAGCCACCTCCGCGTTATTCCGAAGCCAGTTTGGTAAAAAAAATGGAAGAGTTGGGAATAGGGCGTCCTTCAACTTACGCTACCATAATTTCAGTATTGCAAGATCGTGGTTATGTCAAACTTGATAAAAAGCGTTTTTTCCCCGAAGAGCGTGGCAGAATTGTCGTTACTTTTTTGAAAGAATTTTTTGCGAAATATGTTGAATTTGGCTATACCGCAAGCCTAGAAGATGAGCTCGACATTATTTCAAATGGCGAAATGGATTGGAAAATTTTCTTAAAAAAATTCTGGAAAGATTTCAATGGCAATATCGGCGAAGTAATGGAGAAGCCGTTTCCTGAGGTTTTAGAAGTTTTAAATCAAAAATTTGGCGAACATATTTTTGGTCGCGACGAAAGTGGAAAATTAAAAAATACTTGTCCAACTTGTAAAACTGGTCAACTGGGCTTGAGGCTTGGTAAATTTGGCTCCTTCATTGGTTGTTCAAATTATCCCGAATGTAAACATACCATGCAGATTTTCGGCGAAGAATCGGCGATGGATGAAAATGGCGAATTAAAACCGCAATTCGAAACGAGAAATTTGGGCAAAGACCCGAAAACTGGTTACGAAATTTTAGTAAAAATTGGTCCTTATGGTCCTTACTTAGAGCTTGAAGGAAGCGAGATAGAAGATAAAAAAGAAGAAGAAAAAAGTGAAGAAAAAAACGATAAAAAATCTACTAAAAAAACGGCAAAAAAAACCACCAAAAAAACTGCAAAAAAAGCTGTTAAAAAACCAAAAAGAATTTCAATTCCTAAAAATATTGATCCCGCGACAATTGATATAACAATAGCTCTAAGCCTATTAACATTACCGCGCGAAATTGGTATTCATCCCGAAACTGGTCAAAAAATTGTTGCCAATATTGGGCCCTTCGGACCATATTTATTGCATGATAAAAAATTTACTTCAGTTAAAAAAGATGATGATATTTTGGAAATTGGACTCAACAGAGCGATTGATTTGATTGCTCAAGCCATTGAAAGAAAGGCTTTGAATCCAAAAGCTTCAAATAGAAAAACTTTTGGTAAAAAAACCAAAAAATAATTTTAATATTTTTGTTGAGTTTTGTTAAATTTAAGTAATATTTTTTGCAACATTATTTGATGATTTTTTAAAACTAACTAATTTTTTAATCACCATGAATCAACAATTATTAGATCAAAAAGTTGAAGATTTTTTTGAAGAAGATTACGATGATTCAAAAGAGTTGCACGACTTGATAGACGGTCGCTTAGAGGCATCAATAATTTGTCGCGATAACAAAAAAATCCCTAATTTTTTATCAGTAATTTATGCCAATAAATTATTTTATTTAATGTTCGACATTGATGAGATAAGGGTTGTTGGGCAAAATTATGATTTTTTATTTTCAGAAATTGACATCGACAATTATTCCGAAGATCAAGCCGAATATGCGCGATTGATTAAAGCAGTTCGCGATCGACACCAATGCTCCGTTGTTTTGACGACCTCAATTGAAAATATAAAATATGGCAATTTTAAATTGCATGTGAGTTATTTTCCGCATCTAGTGCAAAATGATAAAATTATTCGCAATTATTCGATATTTAGTTTTATTAAAATTGAAAATAACAAAAATATTGAAGATTCTAATAAATTAAAAACTCGCTCAAATATAACTCTATTAAGAAGTCTAGAAAGAACTCTTCGTAACGAACGCACCTTGAGAGAAGTTGCTAATTTAATAATTTCCGATGCTCAAATTGATAATTTAGCGCGCACAATTGCTAAAATTTTATGTGATCATTTGAAGTGCGATAGATGTTTAATTCATGATTTTAAAAATGGCAATACCAGTTTCGTAGTTGAGTATGGATCTATCTATTCTAAAAAAATGATAGCAGAAAATTATTCAGAAAAAAATATCCATGATTTAAAAAAATATATAAATTTTCAGAATAATTTTTATAAAAAATTTGGAATAAAAAATAAAAAATCTTCGATTTCTTTAGTTGGCGATATTTTTAATGACGAAAATTTTAGTTCAATTAATGATGTTTGCAGAGAGTACGGAATCGCTTCGCAAATAGCGATAACAACCACCTTTAACGGCGTTGTAAATGGCGGAATTTATCTTCATCAATCCGAAAAACATTCTTGGATTGAAGATGAAATTGATTTAATTGAAATTGTCGCTGAGCAATTTTCAATTGCCTTGGATCGCTCTAGTTCAATTCAAAAAGTCATGATAGCAAATCATTCTTTAATGGAAAAAACTTTACAACTCAAGGAATCTTTAAAGCAAGAACAAGAAATGCGTAAAATACAAAATGAGTTTGTGGCTCTAGTTTCGCATGAATTTAAAACTCCACTGCAAATTATTGACGGCAACAGAGAGTTGATTGGGCGTAAATTAAAAAATGCTAATTTTGTTGAAGAAAGTGTTTTTGGATATCTTGATAAAATAGGGTCGGGAATACAAAGAATGAATGGCTTGATAAATAGCACTTTGCATTTGGCAAAAATGGAAAATAATGATGGCAAAATCAAAGTTGAAATTCAGGAAATGAATTTGTTTAAATTGCTTGATGATATAATCGATAAAAACAATAGTTTAGCTCAGCAAAAAAACATCAATATTTATTCTAAAATAAAAGATTTGCCAACCAAATATAACACCGATATAAAGCTCTTGGATCACGCTTTGAGCAATATAATTTCTAATGCTATAAAATATTCTCACAATAATTCTGATGTAAAAATTATTGGTAAAGTTCTCGATGATTGCGTTGCCATTCGCGTCATTGACAAAGGAATGGGAATTCCCGCTAAGGATTTGGAAAGTATTGGAAAAAAATTTTTTCGGGCTGGAAACGCCATTTCAGTGGCGGGAACGGGCATTGGAATTTATTTAACTAAACATTTTATTGATTTATTATCTGGTAAAATAATAATTGAAAGTAAAGAAAATTTAGGCACCGTGGTGACAATAATTCTCCAAAAAAACCAAACTCACAATGAAAATAAATTATAAATTTTTAGCAATTTTATTAACTTTTTCATCGATTAATTCGGCTTTTTCGCAAGATGAAAAAAATGCTACAAATTATTCAGAGCCAAAGCTTTCGGGTAGTGTTCTATATCAATTACAAGGCGATCAAATAATTAGCACTTCTAAAAGAGATTCTAAAAGTTCCAATGGCTTCGTTTATATTGAGCCAAATTTTGGATTGCATTTTGATGAAAATTGGGCGGTAAAAACACAATGGCGTATTCAACCCAATTCTGTTTTAACCACTCGCGACAAAGATAATCCTGAGAGATATCGCACTTTTTTAAGCGATAATCGTGGCTTTGCAATTTCCGAAACCGGATTATTAATCGAAGAATTAAAATTATATTACGAAAATGAAGATCTAAAATTTTCTGCAGGAAAATTTGATCCATCATTCGGAACTGCACACAGAAAATCCAAAAGAATCGGCGTCTTTGCTTCGCAATTTGCCGAAGATTATAATTTACGCGAAAAGCTTGGTGCAAATGTTACGGCGTTGCTCGAAGGCAGTCAAATTTCTTTTAGTAGTTTTTTTAGTGATTCCACTGATTTAAGTCGAAGTGCCATTAAAGATCGTGGAAAAGAAAATAAAAATAACGGTCTCGCATCCAACACTGGAAGCTTCTCCTCTTATTCAGTTTTGATGGAAGGTGAAAATTTTTTAACCATCGATAATTGGTTTTATAATGTTGGATATAGAAGTTTGGGAGTCGATAAAGAGGGTCGCAAACGCGAGTCTGGCTTCGTTGCGGGCTCAGAATATCTTTATAAAATTGGCAGAGAAACTTCTTTGATACCTTTCGTTGAGATAGTTAGAATTGAAAATTTAGCGGGAGAAAATGGCAGAGTTGCAAATTTTTTAACCGTCGCCGCGATTGGTAAATATGCTGGATGGACGGCAAGTTCTTCTTTGATGATTCGCAATATTAAACGAAGAAATTATACGGAAAATCTTCCAAAGCGTTCGATTGATAGACAATTGCAATTTTCAATTGGATATAAATTTACCGACAATCTAACTTTGGATGTAAGTAGAGCTGTTATCAAAGAAAACGGTTACGATGCTGGAATATTCGGTGCAACTTTAAATTATCTTTATAAATTTTAATTTTTTTTAATGAAAAATAAATTTCGCAAAGCTTACTCGATGATCGAAATGTCCTTATTGATTTTAATTATGGGAATTTTGTTTGCAGGTGCCTATCAAGGATTTAATATTTACTACGAAACCCATCTTTCGGGTGCTCGGACCATTACTCAAAATGCAATAATTTCGCGAATAGGAAATCTAGTTTTTTGGTATGAAACTACTTTTGAAAAAGATGAAAACGAAAATGGCAAACCGATATTAATGTGGCTTGATCGCAATAATCAACAATTGATAAAAAGCAACGCTTACCCCGCACAAAATAACGATAACACCAAGTTT
The DNA here is from genome assembly GCA_903959715.1 of uncultured Alphaproteobacteria bacterium. Taxonomy (GTDB): domain Bacteria; phylum Pseudomonadota; class Alphaproteobacteria; order Rickettsiales; family UBA1997; genus CAILUF01. The sequence continues at coordinate 10,185 of CAJBXX010000047.1, forward strand.
AATTATGAGCCCAATAATTTCACAAATAATGGTGGTCCATTGTTTGTTTTAAAGGGAATTAATGGTCTTCCAAGTTTGAATTTCAAAAATACCTCTTCTTCGTCAAGATTTTTAGTGGTTGATCCAAGTTTAAAATTTGGCAAAGATGATATCACCATTTTTGCGGTGGTAAAATTCAAAAATTTTGATAATAATGCTGTTATTTTTGATAGGGTTTGTCTAAAAAATTCAGGCTCCGCGACATACGATATGAGCTCCTCGATTAATTCTTGCAAACCTTATATTTCTGCCAAAATAAATGTTTTGGGTTATCCAAATTTATACATTCAAAATAACGATGGAACGGCTTTAAAATCAACCGCCAACACTTCTTTCGCATTAAAAAAAGATGTGCCATATATTTTAACTTTTAGAAGATTGTACAATGAATCGATCTCTTTATTTGTAAATGGCAAACTTGCTTCTATGGCCATGGAAAATTTGGGATCAATTGATTTTTTGCCGATAAAAATTGGTCGCAATGCAAATGACCAAAATGTTAATTCGGAGTTTGATTTATCTGAATTTTTAATGATTTATGGTAAGTTAAGGGACAAAGATAAAACCGAAATTGAAAATTATTTAGTAAAAAAATATTCTATCAAACTTGAACGCTAAATTTGTCTCTTGAAGTTTTTTTATAAAAAATTTAAACTAAATCAAAGTTTAAATTAAATTTTAAAAATTAAATTATGGGTAAGAGCTTTTTAAGTTGGATAGTGATTTTTTTGGTCATGATGGTTTTTTCAAATTTTATCGTTGGAAATGATGGTTTGAGTGGCAACAAGGTTGTGTTTAGCGACTTTATGAAAAAAGTTAATGATGGCGAAGTCGTTCAAGTTGACATCAAGGGCAATGATCTAGAGGGCATTTTCAAAGACGGCACACATTTTTTTACTCACCTTCCACAATATCCAAATCTTGTTGAAAAACTTCAAGAAAAAAATGTTGCCATTAATTCTTTGCCATTGGTGAGTAAATCTGAAAAAATTGTTGCAGGATTTTTAGGGTGGTTGCCATTTTTAATCATGATCGGTTTGTGGCTTTATTTTGCTAAAGGTGCCGCGGGCAAAGGGGCGGGAGGAGCTTTCGGTTTTGGTAAATCGCGCGCTAAATTGCTTCAAGAAAATAAAAATAAAGCAACTTTCGCCGATGTCGCGGGGATTGATGAGGCAAAACAAGAGCTCACCGAAATTGTCGATTTTCTAAAAAATTCAAAAAAATATACTGATGTTGGTGCCAAAATTCCACGCGGATGTTTGCTAATTGGCTCTCCGGGAACTGGTAAAACGCTCTTAGCTCGTGCTATTGCAGGTGAAGCGGGAGTACCATTTTTTTCAATTTCTGGTTCGGATTTCGTTGAGATGTTTGTGGGTGTTGGTGCCAGTAGGGTTCGTGATATGTTTGAGCAAGCCAAAAAATCGGCACCTTGCATAGTTTTTATTGATGAGATTGATGCGGTTGGGCGTCATAGAGGCTCAGGAGTAGGCGGTGGCAATGATGAGCGCGAGCAAACTTTAAATCAAATGTTGGTGGAAATGGATGGCTTTTCGGAAAATGAAGGCGTCGTTATAATCGCGGCAACCAATCGCCCCGATGTTCTTGACCGTGCTTTGCTTCGCCCCGGAAGATTTGATCGTCAAATAACGGTGCCAAATCCCGACATTTTAGGACGCGAACAAATTTTAGCGGTGCATTTGAAAAAAGTTCAAATGGCTTCCGATGTCGATGCCAAAGTTATCGCTCGAGGCACTCCAGGTTTCGCCGGAGCGGATTTAGCAAATTTAGTTAATGAAGGCGCCTTGATGGCGGCGCGAGGTAATCAAAAAATGGTTACGATGAAAAATTTAGAAGATGCTAAAGATAAAATCATGATGGGAAGCGAAAGAAAATCGATGATTATGCAAAAATCTGAAAAAGAACTTACGGCTTATCATGAATCTGGGCACGCTATCACCGCTTTAAATTGCGAAAATTCTGATCCAATCCACAAAGCCACTATCATTCCGCGGGGCAGAGCTCTTGGGTTGGTAATGCGTTTACCTGAAACCGATCGCTTTTCAATTACTCGTGCCAAATTGCATGATGATTTAGTCGTCGCGATGGGTGGTCGCGCGGCCGAAGAGTTAATTTTTGGTTATGATAAAGTCACCACGGGAGCCATGTCCGATATTGAGCAGGCAACTAATATGGCGCGAAGCATGGTGGTAAAATGGGGCTTGAGTGATAAAGTTGGAACGGTGGATTTTAGTGAAGATGAGTCGATGAAACCTTACGGCTCTTCAAAAGCCTATTCCGAAGAGACGGGAAAATTAATCGATTCCGAAATAAAAAGAATTGTTGACGAAGCTTTTCAAAGAGCGAAAAAAATTCTTAATGAAAAAAAGCATGATCTTGAAAAATTAGCAAAATGCCTATTGGAATATGAAACTCTAAGTGGCGACGAAATTAAAGATTTGCTTGCGGGCAAGGAAATACGCAAAAATTCTGCGAATCATAATAAAGACGGAGAGCAAAAACAAAATAGCGCGTCACATTTTATTCCAAATGTTAGTGAGGCATAATTTGTTTGATAATTTTCTTTACAAAAAATTTTTTAGCTAAAAAATTAGGGATAAATAATTAACGATAAAGAATAAATTTAATATAAATTTTCTTAGAAACCTTCATTTTATTTGAAGGGTTAATAAATATAAATATTTAAAATATATGCAATTTGAAGTTCAAAAATCTGTTTTGTTAAAAGCCATTGCCGACACAAATGGTGCGGTTGAAAAGAAAAACACTATTCCGGTTTTACAAAATATAAAAATCGAAGTGAAAGATGATAAAGTTGTTTTGTCGGCGACTGATATGGATATTCTTATTACTTCGACTTTTGATTGCGACATGAAGGATTCTGGGCAAACAACGGTTCCCGCTCAAACATTTTTTGATGTCGTTCGTAAAATTCCCGATGGTGCAATTTTATTAAAATTAGAAAACTCAACAAGTTTGCAAATTAAATCTGGAAAATCAAAATATAATTTGCCATGCATTGATGCCAGCGAGTTCCCAGCTTTATCCGAAGGCGAAATGAGTGAAGAAATTGAAGTTGATGGCGTCAAAATCGCTAAAATGATTGACAAAACTCGCTTCGCAATTTCTAGTGACGAAACGCGTTATTATCTCAATGGCTTGTTTCTTCAAGCTTTTCAAAAAGATGAAAAAATTGAAATTCGCACCATTGCCACCGACGGTCACCGCTTGGCATTATCATTTTTAGAAACTGAATTAACGCAACCTTTTGGCATAATTATTCCACGCAAATCTGTCAACGAAATTCGACGCATTATTGACGGCGTTAAAAAAATAAAAATTGCGGTTTCTCGTGCTAAAATCAAAGTAATAGCCGATAAATCAACGATTATTTCTAAATTAATCGACGGTGAATTCCCCGATTACGATAAAGTTTTGCCCAAAAATAATTCGCATTTAGCTTTAGTTAATCGTAAAATCTTTTTTGATTGCGTTGACCGCGTTTCAACGGTTGCCAGCGACAAACATCGTTCGGTAAAAGTTATCGTCGAAAATGGCAAAATGTCTTTGCAGGTTGGAAGTGATGAAAATTCCTTGGCATTTGAAGAGCTCGATGTCAATTATTCGGGAGAGCGGATCGAAACCGGTTTTAATTCGCGTTATTTGCTCGATATAATTGCTCAAATCGATAAAGAAGAACTGATGATGCGTTTTCGCGACAGCATGTCGCCAGCGTTAATTGAAGCCCAAGATATGAATTCGGTTTTTGTAATTATGCCAGTTCGGGTTTGATTATAAATTTTAAATAAATGCAAACCGCAATTTCAAAATTAGTTCTCAATAATTTTCGTAATTTTTCTTTTAAAAAATTTGAATTTAATTCTAATCAAATTTTGTTTTGTGGCGTCAATGGCTCGGGTAAAACTAATACTTTAGAAGCCTTGTCTTTGCTTGGGCGAAGCCCAAGTTTACGCAGTGATGAATATGATGAAATGTTAAAAAAAGATGCTTTAAATTTTTCAATTTATGGCGAATTAAAAAATCATAATTTTTTAGAAAAAATCGCAATTAAATTTGATAAAAATTCTAAGAAAAAAAATTATGAATTTAATGGCGAGCCCAGTGGATCTAAACGCCAATCTGATTTAAAAAATTATTTAATTAACTTCGTAATTTTAACTCCACAAATTGAACAATTATTTATTTTAGGTAAATCGCAAAGACGCGAATATCTCGATAAAATTGTTTGCGACATTGATTTATCTCATCAAAATCGTCTTCATAATTATCAAAAATTACTCAAAGAAAGATTGTTGATTTTGCAAAAATATCGCAATCAAGCGAGTGGAGAAAAATGGCTGGATATTGTTGAAAATAATATTGCCGAAATCGGCATCTCCATTGCATTTGCACGCATTGAAGCGATTGAATTTTTTAATAAAGCCATCGCATCTTTTTCCTCAAATTTTCCTAAAACTTTTTTAGAAGTAAGTGGAGAGGTCGAGGCTTTGATTGCTAGTAAATCTTCGTTATTTTTAGAAAATTTTTATCGCGAAAAATTAAATATGAATCGTCAAAATGATTTAGAAAATTTTAAAACTGCATTCGGAATTCATCGTGCAGATTTTGATGCAATTTTTTGTGATAAAAATTTTTCGGCAACAAAATCTTCGACGGGAGAGCAAAAAGCGATTATGATTTCAATAAGTTTGGCGCGAGCTAAAATTTCTGCAAGTTATAAAAATCAGCCAACGATTTTAATTTTTGATGAGGTGGTTTCGCACCTTGATAATCAAAGAAAAATTCATCTTTTTGATGAAATTTCTCAAGCCAATTTACAAAGTTTTTTTAGTGCCACTTCAAAAGATTTAATTCCCGTAGAAAAAATCCAAGAACTCGAAGTTGTTGAGATTTAGAAAATTTTTATTAATTTCGATTAATTCTGAATTAGATTAAAAAAATCAATTTTGGTAAAATATTTTTTAAAAAATTATGACAAAAATTTTAGTAATTGGCGCTGGCGCTATCGGCAGTTATTATAGTGCAAAGCTTGCACAAGTAGGAGTGGAAGTCAGTTTATGGTGCCGTTCGGATTATGATTTTATTCAAAAAAATGGCATAAAAATTGAAAGTTATCAGGGAGATTTTCATTTTACGCCACATAAAATTTTAAAAAATCTTGATGAAGCCAATGATGATTTTGATTATATTTTAATCGCCACAAAAGCATTGCCAAGCATTGATATTTGTGGATTAATAAAAAATATTTTACAAGCGAAAACTAAAATTATTTTAATACAAAATGGCATTCATGTTGAAAAAAATATTGCTAAAAATTTTCCAAATAATGAAATCATAAGTGGTTTGGCTTTTATTGCGGTAAGTCGAAAATCTGCCGGTGTTATTTATCATCAAGAATATGGAAAACTTACGATTGGATCTTACGGCAACAAAGCTTCAATCGCGGTGCATTTTTTAGAAAATTTGTGGCAAAAATCTGGAGTCGAAATTATCGTGAGTGATAAAATTTTGCTCGAAAGATGGAAAAAATTAGTGTGGAATGGAGCATTCAATCCACTTTCGGTAATACTTGGTGGCAAAAATACGGTAGAAATTTTGAATAATGATTTGGCGATAAATTTGGCTAAAAATATTATGCAAGAAATTTGCGAATTGGCTCGGGCTGATGATTGCGAACTACCAAATGATGTTATTGAAAAAAATATTGTTGCCACACAAAAAATGAAGCCTTATAAAACAAGTATGTTGTTAGATTTTGAGGCGGGAAGGCAAATGGAGGTCGAGGCGATCCTCGGCAATGCCGTTAAATTCGCGCAATCAAAATCAATGTTAATCCCTTATTTATCAACGATTTATGCTATTCTTGCAAACTATTAAAAACAATTTTAAATTTTTTTCTTTGGCAATTTTTGTATTTTTTATTTCATGTGCGGTGCAGGCTCAAGAGCTTCAAAATCAAGACTCAACATTGATTAATAAATCTGAAGATGCGACAAAATCGGAATCGGTTAAAGAAAATAATGAGGTAAAAAAAATAACCAAGAAGCCGGCAAAATCTTTCAAAAAAAAATCTAAAAAATCGAAAAAAAAGCATAAAATTGTTAAAAAAAGAATTATAAAAAAAGTTAGTTTGGTAAAAAAGAATATAGAAAAAAAAGTTGAAGAAGCTCCGGTTTCAAGGGCCAAAGAGCAAATTAAAATAGACGAATCTTTGGAAAAATATAAAAATGGTGAGTTAAATAATTTTCAAGAAATCGATGGGCAATATTTGATTGAATCGGAGTTGAAGAATAATTGCGATCTCATCACCGCTGGAGAATGTTTTCGCGCAGATAAATTTTTTCAAGAGCCATATTTTCATTACACAACATTAAGTATATTTAATCAAAAAGTGGTTGCGGAGCAGTTTTTTGAAGGCGAGGGCAGGGTTCGAGATAAAGTTTTTTTAAAAGTCCGTGATGGCGAATATTTGATTTATACCAAAAATAATAACAAGATTTTTCTAGTAGTAAAAAATGGGATAGCCAATGAATTGGTTGTGCTCAATGGCGATTTAAGCAAAGAAACAAAAATCATTAACAAATGTCAATATGCTGATAAACTTTTGGCATTTCATCGGTTATACAAAACCAAGGAATTGGAAGAAAAAACTTTATTTTATTCAGATGAGAAAAATTTTAAGGGGTTAATTGAGGCAACGATATTTAGCGAAAAATATCAACCAAAAAATTCATATGCGACCATGAAGATTACCAATAAGGAAATTCGTCCAATTCAAAATTTAAATTTATGTAAAAATGGCGATAATATTCAAGCAATTGAGCGTGATTTTACCAAAAATGAATGCGATAAAAAATTACGATGCACGATGAAAACCCTTGCTAATTATGGTTCGGAAGGTTTTGAAGTTAATGATAAAACTTTTTCTTTTGATGATTTTAATAAAAATAATAATTTAATAAATTTTAATCAAGAACAGGCAAATGGCTTGATACAAGAGGTTGCAAAGCTTAGCACTGAAGATAAAAATTTTCTTAAATCAAGATGTTTTAATGATAAAAATATTGATATAATAAATTGTTCAATATATGAAAAATGCAATGATAGCCTTATTGTAGAAGCTTGTGAAGTTAACTTTTTTGATAATTTATTTTAAAAAAAAATTAAAACGCAAAAAATAAAAAATTAATCAAAATAATTTTAAATATTTTTAAAATTTAAATAGATTATAAAAATATTTTTATGCCATTTAACCCTACCAAACAAGGGTTCAATCAAATATAAAAAATACTTTAAATAAAAAGTGATTTAAGTGCTTGACATATAAAAAATTGCCAGCATAATTATCGCCCTTCTAAATTTTATTTTGTTTTGATTTTTTTCAAAAACAAATAATTTAGTGAGGAAGTTTTAGTGATTCTTTTAGAAGACACAAAACTTGACATCGTGAATATTTGATAGTTAGAGAATACCGCATATTTCAAAGTAAAATTTGAAAATGCAAATAAATTCAAAATCTCAAGATAGCTTAATATCTTAAACTCAAAAACTAATGTCATGTGTAGATTTATTTCTGCACATAGATTTGGAAAATAAGCAAAATAAGGGCATTTGATGGATGCCTTGGCATAAAGAGCCGATGAAGGACGTGACAGGCTGCGATAAGCCTCGGGGAGCTGCCAATAAGCTTTGATCCGAGGATGTCCGAATGGGGGAACCCGCTTTCTTTTAGAAAGCATCTTCAACTGAATAAAATAGGTTGAAGAGGATATACCTAGGGAACTGAAATATCTAAGTACCTAGAGGAAAGGAAATCAATAGAGACTCCGTTAGTAGTGACGAGCGAACGCGGACCAGGCCAGTCTTAAGAGTTTGAAAATTAGAACAACTTGGAAACGTTGACCATAGTGGGTGATAGTCCCGTATAAGTAAAAACAAACTTTTAAGCTAGAGTAGGGCGGGACACGTGAAATCCTGTCTGAAGTGGATTAAATTCCGGGGGTGGACCAGTTCATCCAAGCCTAAGTACTCCTTTATGACCGATAGTGAACAAGTACCGTGAGGGAAAGGTGAAAAGAACCCCGATAAGGGGAGTGAAATAGATACTGAAATCGAATGCCTACAAGCAGTCAGAGCGGATTTGTCCGTGATGGCGTACCTTTTGTATAATGGGTCGGCGAGTTAATTTTGTTGTGCAAGCTTAAGTCATTAGATGGAGGCGTAGCGAAAGCGAGTCCTAACAGGGCGACTTAGTACAGCGAATTAGACCCGAAACTAGATGAGCTAGTCATGGCCAGGTTGAAGGTAGGGTAACACCTACTGGAGGACCGAACACGTAACTGTTGCAAAAGTTTGTGATGAGCTGTGATTAGGGGTGAAAGACTAAACAAATCTAGATATAGCTGGTTCTCTGCGAAATCTATTTAGGTAGGGCGTCGCGTAATTACTGTTGGGGGTAGAGCACTGTCAAGGCTAGGGGGTCCAAAAGACTTACCAAACCTTAACAAACTCCAAATACCAACAAGTTCAGCGCGGCAGGCAGACAGCGGGTGCTAAGGTCCGTTGTCGAGAGGGAAACAGCCCAGACCACCGTCTAAGGTCCCTAAATTATCACTAAGTGGGAAAGGAAGTGAAGAGGCCAAAACAACCAGGAGGTTGGCTTAGAAGCAGCCATCCTTTAAAGAAAGCGTAATAGCTCACTGGTCTAAATAAGCCTTTTTGCGCCGAAAATGTAACGGGGCTAAAGTGATATACCGAAGACGTGGATTCACTGCATAGTGCAGATGAGTGGTAGCAGAGCGTTGTGTAAGCCTGTGAAGGTGAACCGTCAGGTTTGCTGGAGGTATCACAAGTGAGAATGCCGACATGAGTAACGATAAAACGAGTGAAAAACTCGTTCGCCGAAAATCCAAGGTTTCCTGCTTAAAGTTAATCTGAGCAGGGTTAGTCGAATCCTAAGGCGAGGGCGAAAGCCGTAGTCGATGGCAATCAGGTTAATATTCCTGAACCGGAGGGTGAGTGACGGAGCGTTCTATTCTGTATCTTCTTAATGGATTGAAGATGCAGCGTAGTTGCTTCCAGGAAATAGCCCCCTCGTAAGTTCGTACCAAAACCGACACAGGTGGATGGGTTGAAGATACCAAGGCGCTTGAGAGAACTACACTGAAGGAACTAGGCAAAATGCATCCGTAACTTCGGGAAAAGGATGACCTTTTTTTGGGCAACCAAAAAAGGGTGGCACATAAATGGGGGTAGCGACTGTTTAACAAAAACACAGGGCTATGCTAAATCGATAAGATGATGTATATGGTCTGACGCCTGCCCGGTGCTGGAAGGTTAATTGATGGTGTGCAAGCACCTGATCGAAGCCCCAGTAAACGGCGGCCGTAACTATGACGGTCCTAAGGTAGCGAAATTCCTTGTCGGGTAAGTTCCGACCCGCACGAATGGCGTAACGACTTCCCCTCTGTCTCCAGTGTAGACTCAGTGAAATTGAATTTGCCGTTAAGATGCGGTATTCCTGCGGTTAGACGGAAAGACCCCGTGCACCTTTACTATAACTTTACACTGAACTCAAAAATCAAATGTGTAGGATAGGTGGGAGGCTTTGAAGCTCAGGCGCTAGCTTGAGTGGAGCCAACCTTGAAATACCACCCTTTTTATTTTTGATTTCTAACTAGAGCATCTCTATCGACGCTTAGGACACTGTATGGTGGGTAGTTTGACTGGGGCGGTCGC
>CAJBXX010000048.1 GCA_903959715.1 uncultured Alphaproteobacteria bacterium
AATTATGAAAAAAAATTAGAAAAAAATCATTTTAAATAATTTTATTAATGATATTTTTATATTGTAAAAGCTTGAATAAGAAGGTTCCAATCAAGAATTTTTTATAATTTATTCTCATAAAATTCAAACAAATAATTTTTTCTCATCATGGCATTTTATGGCAAAACGATCAGTCATTCCGGCAATATAATCGCAAATAATTTCTGCTAAATTTTGTGAATTTTTATTTGCTAAATATTTTTCGTAACGCTCTTTTGGTAAATTTTCGGGCTTCAAAAAATGAAAATCAAATAATGAATTAATAACCGTTTTAGCATTGTTGGTCATGGCGTTAACGATTTCATGACGGTACATTTTTTGCATCAAAAATTTTTTTATTTTCAAATGATTTTCTTGCATTTTTGGTGAAAATTCTACTAAAAATTTGGGGAAATTACGAATTTCTGCGAGAGTTTTAATATTGTTTTTTTGTAAATTAATTTTGGTTTGCTCGATAACATCGAGAACCATTGCTAGAGTAATGCGTTTCTTGGCTTCGCCCACCAATAATTCTTGACGAATTTGCGGATTTTTTTGCAAAATTTCTTGATAAATTTTGCCAATCAAAGGCAATTCAAACAAATCTTTAACGCCAAATAATTCTGCACGCAAAGCGTCTTCAATATCATGATTATTGTAGGCAATATCATCGGAAATCGCCGAAATTTGCGCTTCAATTGACGGATTTTTTGTAAGTTCTAAATCGTAAATTTTATTAAAATTTAAAATATAATTATCGATTTTTGCAAAATCCAAAATGGCACCGTTATGCTTCACAACGCCTTCTAGAGTTTCCCAAGATAAATTTAAACCCTCAAATTCGATGAATCTAGTTTCGATTTTAGTGATAATTTTTAAAGTATGAGCATTATGTGAAAAGCCTTGAAAATTTTGCATTTTTAAATTTAACGCCTCTTCGCCAGCATGCCCAAATGGTGGATGCCCAAGGTCATGAGCCAAAGAAATAATTTCTGCCAAATCTTTATTGGCATTAATGGCACCGGCAATCCAACGAGCAATTTGTGCCATTTCCAAAGTGTGCGTAAGGCGCGTGCGATAATGATCACCTTGATGATTTACAAAAACTTGCGTTTTATATTGCAACCTTCGAAACGCCGATGAATTAATGATGCGATCGCGATCGCGGCCAAAAATTGAGCGATATTTTGAGTCGTCAAAATTTTCAAAATACATTCTTCCGCGTGATTTATTTTCATCAACAGCGAAATTTGCGAGTTCAAAATTTTGCATAATTTTAATTAATAAATTTTAGAATTAACATCACAAATAAAATCATAAAAACAGCCAGCGATAAAGCCAACACCGTGGCTTTCAGCATTATTCTTTTTTTAATAATTTGCTTTTGATAATGCGTTAATTCTTCTTCCATTTAAGAAATTACATTGAGTTTTTTGCCAACTTTAATGAATGCCTTTATCGCCGTTTCAAGATGCTCTCGCTCATGCGAAGCCGAGATTTGAACACGAATTCGAGCACTATTTTTTGGCACCACGGGAAAAGAAAAAGCGATTACATAAACGCCCTCTTCTTCAATCATCATTTTAGCAAATTTACTCGCCAAAACCGCATCGCCAAGCATTACAGGCACAACGGGATGGACGCCATCTGGATCGTGAATAGTAAAACCCGCTTCAATAATTTTTTTTCTAAAATAAAGCGTATTTTCGGCAAGTTTTTTGATTAAATATTTTGATTGCGAAATCATGTCGATGATTTCAATGCCAACAGAGGCAACGATCGGCAGAATATTATTAGAAAATAAATATGGTCGCGCTTTATTGCGAAGTTTATCGATTACATTTTTTTTAGATGCAATAAAACCGCCCCCGGCCCCGCCAATCGCCTTGCCAAGAGTGCTCACTAAAATATCAACTCGCCCTTCAACTTTACAAAGTTCCGGAGTTCCGCGTCCGTTCTCGCCAATAAAACCAGTCGCGTGCGAATCATCGACCAACAAAATTGCGTTATATTTTTCGGCTAAATCACAAATTTGATTGAGCTTGGCGATATCGCCATCCATTGAGAAAACGCCGTCGGTGACGATCATTAAATTTTTATGATGCTGAGCTTCTTGTAATTTTTTTTCAAGGTCAAGCATATCATTATATTTATAAAAATAACGATGAGCCTTACATAGTCTAATGCCGTCAATCAAACTTGCGTGATTTAAATCGGCGGAAATTATGGCATCATGCTCATCGAGAAGCGATGCGAAAACGCCACCATTAGCACTAAAGCATGATGAAAAAGTTATGACATCTTCATATCCCAAAAACTCTGCCAATTTTTTTTCAAATTTTTTGTGTAAATCAAAAGTTCCGCAAATAAAACGCACCGAAGCGGTGCCAAGACCATATTCATCTAAAGTTTTTTTGGCAATTTCAATAAGATTTTGATTATTCGCCAAACCTAAATAATTATTAGCACAAAAATTTAAAACTTTTTTCTTAGAATTTTGATGAAAAATTTCAATATTAGCGGATTGTGAAGTTATTATCTCATACTCTCCCTTATAGAGCCCGTTGGCTTTAAGGTTTTCTAATTCTTCATTGATATTTGTTAAAAAATCGTTTTTAAACATTTTAAAATTTTTATTGATTGATAATGAATTGATAATTAAAATGAAAATATAAATAATTGAAATTCTTTTAAAAGACAGTCAATTTTATATCATTCTTAATTAATTTTAAACACTAATTTTATACATTTTATGAAAAATTTTTTTCGTCTTGCCATCTTGTCAATCCTGAGCATTTCATTACTTGCTTCTTGCGCTAAATTCAAAAAAAGCTGTTCTTCTGAATGTGCTAATTACAAAAAAGAAGAAGCTAAAACTGAAGAAAATAAAGCTCCAGAAGTAAAAAAAGCTAAAAAAGCTAAAAAAGCTAAAAAAGTTGAAGCAGTTGCTCCAGCTGTAGCTCCAGAAGCAGTTAAAACTGAAACTAAAAAAAATTAATTTAGTTATTATTGAATTTTGGTCTCAAAAATTTTTGAGACCAAAATTATAATTTTTCACCAAAATTTTTAAAAAACTCAAAAATAAATCAAAATGTTAGAGTTTGAATTTATCAACAAAGTCCTACTTCCTCTAACACAGAATTCCAAATTAACAAAAAAAAATCCATCTCAAAATCTTGAAGACGATGTTGCTTTAATTGGTTTTAACAAAGATTCTGATTTAATAATTAGCAAAGATATTTTTATCGAAGATGTCCATTTTTTAAAATCAGATGGTGCTCAAAAAATTGCTTCAAAACTTTTATTAACAAACTTGTCGGATATAGCCTCAAGCGGTGGCAAGCCACTTTATTACATGATGGGATTCACCAAAAACTCCACTCTTGATGATGATTTTTATCGAGAATTTGGTGAAGCTTTAAAAATTTTACAACAAAAATATAAATTATTTTTAATTGGTGGCGATACTTCAAATTCCGCTAAATTATTTTATTCAATTACCATTTTTGGTATCGTTAAAAAAAATAAAATTTTATCACGAAAAAATGCCAAAAATGGCGATTTAATTTTTGTTTCCAACTCAATTGGCGAAGCCTTTCTTGGGCTTGACATAAAATTAAAAAATTTGAAAAAGCTTGAGAAATATCAACAAAAATTACTCGATAAACATTTTTATCCACAACCGCGAATTGAGTTGGCACAAAAATTAATTTCTCAAAATTTATCGCAATGCGCCACTGATATTTCCGATGGGCTTATCGCCGATTTATCCAACATTTGCAAGGCTTCAAAGCTTAATGCCGAAATTTATTTATCACAAATTCCATTTTCAAATGAAACAAAAATTTATTTAAAAAACAATCCGAACATTAATTTAATTGAGCTTTTAAGTGGTGGCGATGATTATGAATTAATCTTTGCGGTCAATCCAAAAAACTTAAATAAAATCAATATTCTTGCCAAAAAATTAAAGTTAAACCTTACTTACATTGGCAAATTTTTTGAAAAATCAAATTATCAAAAAAATAAAAATTTTAATGTTTTTTTATTTCCAAATGAGCAAAATAAATCTCAAGAAAATTTAATCGCAATTTCAAAAAAAGGTTATGAGCACCAATAATTTCTTATTCAATTTCAATGTAAAAAATGAAAATGATGAACAAAAAAATTATGCCACCTCTACAAAAAAAAGCCTCGCGGGCTTTATCGATTTTTTTATTGTGTTATTTTTAAGAGCGTGTTTTTTGCAAATTTTAAATGATTTTTATTTATCTAAACTATTCTATAATTTTCTTAATGATTTTGAAAATAAATTTGGCACAAGAGAACCGAAGGGAAACCATGAACATGTTAGCTTCGTCCTTCATCATCCAATTTTTATTTATTCATTAATTATAATTATTTTCGTCTTGTTAATCGGAGCAATTTATTATTCTTACCTTAATTCTTCAAGCTGGCAAGCGACGGTTGGCAAAAGAATCGCAAAAATTATAGTTGTTAACAAGGATTCTGAAAAAATATCATTTACTACTGGAATATATCATTATTTATTAAATCTTATTCCCATAATATTTTTAATTTTAGTTTTAATTTATTCGCAAAAAAATAAATATAATATTTACGAAACATTTTCTAAAAATCAATTCCTAACTATTTGCGGATTTATGATTCTGGTTGCTAGTAATTGTAGTTTCTTTAACAAAAAAAGGCTGAATTTTTTTGATTATTTATTAAAAATAGAATTTCATCAAGGTAAAACTCAATCCAAAATGCCTTGGACTAAAAATTAATAAAAAAACTTTAAAAACTATGTTTAACTTATCTCAAAAAACTATTAACAACTCAATAAGCTGTAATTCCGTTGGGCTTCATAGCGGATGCAATGTTAATATCAAAATTCATCCAGCACCAATCAACACTGGCATTATTTTTCGCAGAACCGATTTAGAATTTGGCAAAAATGAAATCAAAGCCGAGTTTAAAAATGTCACCACCACCAATCTCGGCACTTCAATCGCCAATGAATTTGGGGCTTCGATTTCGACAATTGAGCATTTGATGGCTTCAATTTGGGGGTGCGGAATCGATAATTTAATAATTGAAATCGATAATATTGAAGTTCCGATTATGGACGGCTCTTCCGAACCTTTTGTTTTCTTAATTGAATGCGCCGGAATTACACCGCAAAATGAAAATCGCAAAGTTATTGAAATTCTTGAAAAAATTCGCATCGAGGATGGCGATAAATTCATCGAAGTTGAGCCCGCCAAAGATTTTGGCATCGATTTAAATATTGATTTCAATCACCCGCAAATCAAAATTAATAATTTAAATTTTAACTCAAATTTACATTCCTTTAAAAATGACATTTGTCGTGCCCGAACCTTCTGCTTCAAGCATGAAATTGAGCAAATGCACAAATTAGGATTGGCAAAAGGCGGATCGCTCGATAATTCAATCGTCATTGATCACGATAAAATTCTTAACGATGGAGCTTTGCGTTATAAAGATGAATTTATTCGTCATAAAACTCTTGATTTTATTGGCGATTTATTTTTGGCTGGACACTACATAATCGGGCATTTCAAGGGCTATAAAGTTGGACACACTGTCAATAATAAATTTTTGCATTACTTATTTAGCAATCCACAAAAATGGCGTTTGGTTTAATAATTAAAAAATTAAATCTGGCGTAGTTGCCTTTTTATATTAATTGCGATTATCTTGCCTAATTCTTCTTAAATTTTTTAATATAATTTGGATATATTTTGGTCATGTGATTTTGAATAATTTTGCATTCCATCATCTTTTCTGGCGACATTTTATGAATATGAAATGATTCAACATTCGGGATTCTTATCACCGTAAAATTTTCGCTACTTTTTTCTGCAATTTTTCTTTGATAATCTTTTTTTATCGCCTCTCTAACCTCTTTCTCGTAGGCGTAACGAATCATAAACCTCTTATTTTCGGGGCAAATAATTTCCGTCGAAATGTTATTTCTCGCAGTTTCGATTGAATTTTTTGAGCAAGAGCAAAAAGAGCTTAATAAAATTATCAATAAAAATTTTTTATCTAGGAATAATTGAGCCAATATTTTCATAAATCGATTTAAATAAATTATTTTTATGACCTTGAACAAAGGTTTTATTTTGATTGAAAAAATATTGCCTATCCTCATCTTTTAAATCAAGTTTTTTGATATCATCAACCCTATTTTCTTCGTCAAATTTTAATAGCAAAATGTCTCGCTCAATAATCGTTGGTTTAAAAAATAAAATATGCTTACTATTTTCGGAATAATAAATCCACAATTCTTTATCATCTATTTGCGAAACGATAGTTGGGGTCCCCAAAGATTTTAACAAAGTAGTTTTTGAAGTAACTCCTTTTTTTATAAAATCTATGTCGTTATTATCAAACATATATCCAGATTTCTCAACCCGAAAAGAACATGCAAAAATAGCAAAAAATAAAAGTAGGAAAGTAAAAAATTTCATTTTTATAAAATTGAGAGTTGCATTTATTTAATTCGACAATATAGTTTTTTTATGTCCAAGGTTTTTATTTTATAATCATTTAATTTTATTTAAACCAATTTTTTAATTTTATTTTTAATTTTTATGGCAGTTCCTAAAAAGAAAAAATCAAGCTCTAGAAGCTCTATGAGAAGAGGCAGTAACGGCACATTTGAGGCAGATTTTGCTAATGTGATTGTTGATAAATCTTCGGGTGATTTTAAACTTTCTCACCATATTTCGCCAGACGGCACTTATAATGGAAAGCAAATAATCAAAAAGAAAAGTAAAAAAACTTCTCAAGAATAAATTATCGTGGCTACGAAAATTAACATTGCACTTGATTGCATGGGTGGAGATAAAGCCCCTCAAATTGTTATAGAAGGGGCTGATCTCGTTGCGTCAAATAATCATAACATTCATTTTTTATTCTTTGGTAATTCTAAAAAAATTTTACCAATAGTTAATAATTGTCGTTATTTAAAAGGGCGCTATGATTTAATCCACACCGAAGAAATGGTTTCTTCCGACGAAAAACCTTCCAACGCCTTACGCAGACTCACACAATCAAGCATGCGTCTTGCAATTGATGCTGTAAAAGACGGCAGAGCTGATGTAATAATTTCGGCAGGAAATACCGGTGCATTAATGGCGATTGCCAAAGTAGTACTCAAAACCTTACCATCAATTGATCGCCCCGCCATCGTTACTTCAATTCCTAATAAAAAAAATGGTGGCACGGTTTTCCTTGATATGGGTGCAAATATTGAATGCGATGCTTCGGTTCTATTTCAATTTGCAGTTATGGGTAGAGCCTTTGCTCGATCGGTGCTCAAAATTGACAATCCAAAAATTGGCGTCTTAAATGTTGGCTCCGAAGAATTAAAAGGTCATGATCATGTTAAAAATGTCGCTAATCTTTTAAGAAATAGTGATTTAAAAAATGATTTTTATGGTTATGTTGAAGGTGACGACATAGTCAAGGGAACCGTTGATGTTGTTGTTACTGACGGCTTTACTGGCAACATCACTTTAAAAACAATCGAAGGCACCGTAAAATTTATTTCAGGAATTGTTAAAGAAGGCTTTACTTCTTCAATATGGTCAAAAATTGGTTATTTATTAGCCTCAAATTCTCTTAATAAAGCCACAAAAAAAGTTGATCCAAGAATGCATAATGGAGCAATGTTAGTTGGCTTAAATGGAGTTGTTATAAAAAGCCACGGAAGCACAGATGGCTTAGGTTTCGCCAATGCCATAAAAGTTGCAATTTCTTTAATAGAAAACAAAATTAATGAAAAAATTATCAATGAAATTGAGTCGAATCAAACTGCCATTAATCATGCTTTTGCTCAAACTAATTCAACGCAAAGCGAGTCTGAATCTAATTAAAAAAATATGAAAATATTTGCAAAAATTGTCGCTACGGGCTCATATGTTCCAACTAAAATTGTAACCAATTTTGATTTATGTAAAGAGGTTGATACCAGCAATGAATGGATCATCGAAAGAACGGGCATCAAGCAACGCCACATCGCCGACCCTTCAGAATTCACTTCGGATCTAGCTTTCAAAGCCTCGCAAAATCTTTTAAAAAATTGCTCAATTAAAGCCGATGAAATCGATATGATTATCGTCGCAACAACCTCCCCCGACCTTACATTTCCTTCAACGGCATGCATTTTACAAAACAAATTAAAAGCCACCAAAGCTTTTTGTTTCGATGTTCAAGCCGTATGCTCCGGATTCGTTTACGCACTCTCAATCGCTAATAATTTTATTCAAAATGGCTCGGTCAAAAGAGCTTTAGTGGTCGGCAGTGAAACGCTGTCGCGAATTGTTGATTGGCAAGATCGTAACACTTGCGTTCTTTTTGGCGACGGTGCCGGAGCCGTTATGCTCGAAGCTAGCACCGCGGAAAATTGCGGAATAATCTCTTATTCACTTCACTCCGAAGGCTCATTGACCGATATTTTAAAAACTTCGGGTGGCTCTTCATTTAACCAAAAAGCTGGCTTTATTGAAATGTCGGGTCGCGAAGTCTTTAAACACGCCGTTGAAAAAATGACAAATTCAGTTTTAGAAACATTAAAAAAAGTTGATTTGAAGGTTGAAGATATTGATTGGCTAATTCCGCATCAAGCTAATTTACGCATTTTAAATTTGGTTGCCGAACGCTTAAAAATTCCTCTTGAAAAAGTTATTATCACCGTTGAAAATCACGCCAATACTTCAGCCGCCTCAATTCCACTCGCTTTAGATTTCGCTAACAAAAATAATAAAATTAAAAAAGGTGATTTAATTATGTTCGAAGCCCTCGGGGGAGGGCTCACTTGGGGATCAATCGCCCTTCGATGGTAAAAAATATTTTTTAATCCCCTCACCCTAACCCTCTCCCCACAAGTGGGGAGAGGGGATTGCGACGAGGATTTTTTTTAAGAAAAGAAAAAGGTACCAGGTTACTTTTTTATAACAAATTTTCCATTTTCTTAAACAAAAAACCCCCTCACCCTAGCCCTCTCCCCGCAAGCGGGGAGAGGGGATGACGGCGATAATTTTTTCTCTAAGAGCGAATTAACTAATTTTAATGCCCCATTTTTTCGATAAATAGGCTTCGACACCTTGTCTTTCTTGGTCGGTTAAGGCACGGGCGTATAAAATAATTTCGGCGATGGAGCCTTTGTAATATACTCCCCTATAGTTAGCAATTG
>CAJBXX010000049.1 GCA_903959715.1 uncultured Alphaproteobacteria bacterium
AATCCCGTTTCTCGCTAAAAATAGCCGTTTAGGCTATTTTTTTTACGCGAGAAACCCTTGTCCCGTTATTTGCTAAAAATAGCCGTTTAGGCTATTTTTTTGACGCAAATAACCTCATAATTGACATTATGTAAACTTAAATGGAAGGGGGGAAAATACAAGATTCTGATAAAATATCTGATAAAATATTTTTACTTATTCTGAAAAATTATTTTTATTAGCTTTGTAACTTTTTTATGAAATTTCTATGCATGAAGATTCTACAAAATAAAGCTAAAATCGAATCGATGGTTTGTTTAACATTTAATTATAACCATAGTTTTTAGGGTTGCCAAAATTTCTTTTTTATCAATCATTTTAATTATAAAATTTAATCGATTTTGGTTAATTTAATAATTTAATATATGTATAAAATATGAAAAAGTTTTTAATAAAAGTTTTGACAATTTTAAGGATTTTTTGGTGGATTAAAAATATTTTTGACATTTAAGCTTTTTCAATGTTATTATAAATTTGCTTGATATATTTGCTTTCAAACAAATATTAATTTATGCCTCCGTGGCGGAATGGTAGACGCGATAGACTCAAAATCTATTGCCCTTTGCGGGTGTGTCAGTTCGAGTCTGACCGGAGGTACCAAATTTTTTTATTCAACTCCCCTTCCCTCCTTTATTTACAAGCCTTTGAATCGATCAAAATAATTTCAATAGTAAAAAAAAATTTCACGATATAGAATTTTAAAAACCAAAATTAACCCAAATTAAATCTCGAAATCAATGTTAAAAAAAATTCTTCTTAAATCCATTTTTATATTGATAATGTTGATGCCAGAAGGGCTTTGTCTGGAATATAATATTGATAATTTATTAAAAACCGCCGAAGAAAATAGTGCTAATATTCAAGCATTTGATTTATTCGCTCAAAGCCAAAAATCCTTCGTCAATCAGCAGAAATATTGGGCAAATCCGACAATTTCGGCGACAAAAACTAGCTCGCAAAATACATTTTCTCTTTCGCAAGAAATTCCTTATTTTAACAAATTAGAAAATAAATATAACATCGAAAATTCTGAATTTAAAATTCAAGAAAATCGCCGAAACTCCTTGATTTTAGAGGTTAAATCACAAGTTTTTAAATTGGCTTATCAAAATTTTATTTTACAAAATAAAATTCAATTAACACAAAAACGCTTGGACCGTTTGTCGTTAATAAGTAACTATCTTGCTAATATCGCTTTAGATTCGCCGAACCGCCACGCTCAAAGTATCATCGCCCAAGATCGCATTAAATTAGTGCAACGCGATTTAATTATTTTAAACAATCAATTGAAGCAAAATTTTAATAATTTAAATGTATTTTTAAACTTGCAAGAGCAACCAAAAATTACTTTAAAATGGCTCGATAAAAATAACCTCGAACCCAAGCAAAATCTCATTCAAAGAGCTTTTGAAAATAATTTAAATTTAAAAGGACAAAAATTTACTATTGAAAAATATCGCGGTGAATTGGCTTATGCTAAAATTGAACAAATGCCGAATGTTAATATTCATGGTCAAATGCAAAATTCTTCCAACGCCACTTCAAATCCATCTTCAAACGGTATCGGCTTATCGCTTTCGGTACCAATTATTAATCAAAATAAGGAAAAAATATTTAGCGTTGAATCAAAAATTAAAGCACAAAATAAACTTTATGAATTTGAAAAAAATCAACTCGAAAAAATTATTGAAAATGATATTTTGCAATATCAAACTCAACTCAAAAATTCACAAATTTTTACCATAAATCTTGTGCCAAAAATCATCTCTCGACTCAACAATGCCAACATTGAATTTAAAAAAGGCATTCTTGATTTTATTACTTATATCGAACTCGATATGCAAGAATATCAAACCCTCGACGCTATTTTTGAAGCTCAATATTTATTGGCGGAATCTTTTAGTGATTTAATGGTTAAAATTGGCGATTTTTCAATTCCACAAAACTTAAAATAACTCATGCAAATTAATATTATTGAAAAGTTTTTTAGAAAATTATTAGAGCTTCGAGCTTATGTTTTGTTTGCTTTCGGAGTTATTTCGATTTTTGGAATTTATTCGATTTCTAAAATAAAAATCGACGCCATTCCCGATATCACCAACAAGCAAGTTATCGTTAATACCAAAACCTTCGGCATCGACCCGGCTTACATCGAAAAATCAATCACTTATCCAATTGAATCAGAACTTTTTGGCGTTCCAAAACTTAAGGAAATGCGCTCTCTCTCTAAGTTTGGATTATCGCAAATAATTTTAATTTTTGAAGATGATGTCGATATTTATTTCGCTCGAGCTCAAGTTTTGCAAAGATTATCTTCATTAAAAGATCAACTCCCGCCCAATATTTCACCAGCCATTGCACCAATAACTACAGGCATCGGCGAGATAATAATTTATCGTGTAATTAATAAAAATAACAACGAAAATGATCTAACCGAAAATGATTTGATGGAAATTCGAGCCTTCCAAGAATTTAAAATTGCTCGCGAGTTGAAGCGGGTTCAGGGCGTTGCGGAGATTGATACCATTGGCGGTTTTGAACGACAAATTCATCTTAATTTAATACCTCAAAAAATTATTGCTCAAGGCTTGACCGCCAAAAAAATTATTGCACAAATTCAATCGATCGGCGAGAACTTCGGCGGAGGCTATATCGAAAAAGATAATCAACAAAAAATCGTTCGCACTTTCGCCAATATTCGCGATCAAAATGATTTAATGAATGTTCCGATTAAAATTGATTATTTGGGCAAGGCGATTCCGCTTCATCAAATCGTCGAAGTCCGTCAAGATTATTCGCAACTTTTGGGTTCGGCTTCGGTCGGTGGTAAAGAATCGATTATCGGCACCGTGATGCTCCAGTCGGGCTCAAACAGTAATGAAGTTTTAACTAAAGTTAAGCAAGAAATTAATAAAATTAACGAACGCAGTTCTAAATTTAAAATCGAATTACTTTACGATCGCCAATTTTTAATCGACAAAACCATCAAAACAGTTTTGAAAAACTTAACCGAGGGAATCCTTCTGGTTGTAGTGGTTTTATGCTTTGCCTTGGGCACTTTAAAATCTGGAATGATTGTCGCCTCAACCATAATTTTTTCAGTTTTAATTTTAACCTCTTGCATGAATTTATTCGACATTTCCGCTAATTTAATGAGCCTCGGAGCCATTGATTTTGGCTTACTAGTCGACTCTTCGGTGGTTTTGGTTGAATATATAATTTGTCATTTGCATTTTAGTAAAAAAGATCATCACAAAATTGAAAATATCGCTCAACTATCGAGCGAAGTTTTCAAGCCAATTTTTGTTGGAATGTTTATAATTATTTTGGTTTATGTGCCGATTTTAATGTTCTCTGGAATCGAAGGAAAAACTTTTAATCAAATGGCTCTAAATGTAATAATAGCAATGCTTTCAAGTATAATTGTGGCATTTTTATTAAT
This sequence comes from uncultured Alphaproteobacteria bacterium, assembly GCA_903959715.1. Classification (GTDB taxonomy): domain Bacteria; phylum Pseudomonadota; class Alphaproteobacteria; order Rickettsiales; family UBA1997; genus CAILUF01. Next base: position 3,482 of record CAJBXX010000049.1, read on the forward strand.
GCCAATTTTATGCTTTTATTTCATCAATAAAAACGCTCACAAAGAAAATAAATTTTTTACAATTTTTACAAATTTTTATCGAAAAATTTTAAAATTATCATTAAATAATCCCAACAA
>CAJBXX010000050.1 GCA_903959715.1 uncultured Alphaproteobacteria bacterium
CCAAATTCAATAAGTGAAGAAATTTCTATAAAAAATCACAAAATGTCGGCGGGATATTTGGAGGCTTTGACTCGAGATGTAATAAATTTGATATTAAATGTAAGTCCTGCCAATTTGGAATATAATTCTAAAGCTATTTTAAAAGTAATTCATCCGAGTTTTTATGGCACCATGAAAAATGAATTAAATAAAAGAAATATTAGCGTTGAAAACAGAAGAGTTTCGACAATTTTCTTTCCGCAAGCAATTAATATTCAAAACAAAAAAAACACCGTTCAAATTGAAGGAAAATTATCAACTTATGTCGGCAAACAAGAGGTTGAATTTGAGCAAAAAACTTACCAAATAACTTATGAATTTAGCGGTTTCATGCCAATGATTATCGAATTTTTTGAAGTGAATAATGATCAAAAAAAACGCGGAGAGAAAGATGAAAATTAAATCGACCTTAATTATTTTATCACTGATTTTTGCCAATGAAGCCAAGGCAATTCAAAACAAAGAATTAAATGATGGAGATGAGTTTAACGCAGTAATTTCTAGGAGTGATCTCAATCGCATCAAAGTGGTAAATGATAAAATTAGAGATATTAAAAGCAATAATCAGGAGTTGGATTTAAGTGTTGATGAAAAAAATGGCGAAGTTTATTTGCGAGTTGCTAGCGGTTATGAAAATAAACCGATCAATATTTTTATTTTAACTCAACAAAATCAGACTTATAAGGGGATTTTATATCCAAAATTAATTCCCGCCGAACAAATTATTTTGAACAATGAAAATATTGGAATAGCAAATAATTATCTCAACAAAATTAATAACAAAAATTCATATGAAAAGGAAATTTTAGAGTTGATGTCGGCAATGAGGGGAGGGCAAAAAATTGAAAATTATCAAATTAAAAGAAATTCAAAATATGTTGATCTTGGCGATTTGTCGATGAGAAGATCAGAGATTTATAAAGGCTTAAATATGACGGGCGAAATCTACATTATTAAAAATTCAACCAAACAAATTTTTAATTTAGATGAAAAATTTTTTTATAAAAATGGAGTTAAAGCCATAAAAATTGAAAAAAGAGAATTATTGCCAAGCGAGCAAAGTCAAGTCTTTATAATTATTTAAGAAACAATGATTGCAGAAAATAATAAAGAAAAAATTAAGAAGAATTTCAAATTAATTTTGTCAATTTTGGCAATTATAATTTTTTGTGCATTTTTATTATTTTTTAATCAACCTAAAAAAAATGAAAGCGATATTACAAAAATTATTAATAGTAGAAATAAAATTATTTTACATAATCCGAGCACCAATTTAAAAGCAGAAGACCGTTGGCTTGAGAGTGCCGAAAATAAGTTAGAAGTTTATGAAGAATTTCAGAAAAATTATGGCAATGATAAATCAAAAATTGAATCACAAATTAATCAAATTGATGAAAAATATGATCAAATAATCTCTAAACAAAATGAATTAATTCAAGGTCAAAGCAATGAGATAGAGGGATTAAAAAATCAACTTAAAACAAAATCTAATAACAATAATTCTAAGGATCCATTTAGTGCAAATGGTGAGGCTGTTATCGCCAATAAAACTATTCAAAGTTTTCATTTGAATTTAAGTGAAGACAAAGATCAAGAGGAAAATAAAGACGGTGAATTTTTTAAAGCCGATGAATATGTTCCCGCAGGAGCTTATGCTACGGCAACAATAATATCAGGGGTTGATGCCTCGGTTGGAATTTCATCACAAAGTGATCCTCGACCGATATTACTAAGAATTAACAGCCCAGCTTATTCTTCAATTTATGATAATGTTCAACAAAAAGTAGAAATTTCTGGCTGTTTAATAACTGGAGCGGCGAGTGGCGATTTATCGAGCGAAAAGGTTTATATAAAATTAGTTAATATGACTTGCTCAAAAGATGAAAATTTAATTTATGAAACTGCTATTAAAGGATATGTTGCGGGACAAGGAAAATCAGGGGTTAGAGGTCAAGTAATTTCAAGAGAAGGAGATTTTTTAGCTAAATCTTTTTTGGCTGGATTAGTGGGCGGATTTGGGCAGGGCTTATCTTCAAGAGTTGCTCCGCCTTTAAGTTTTTCGAGCGGTGCAACATTACAAAATGGTTATAGCAATGATGACATCGTTAAGAAGGGAGTAGGGCAGGGCATAAGCGGAGCTAGTGATCGACTTTCAAATTATTTAATCAATCGAGCAGAGCAATATCAACCAATTGTAAGCATTCCTTCGGGAATTGAAGTGGAAGTAGTTTTTGTTGAAGGCTTTCATCTCAACGGTAAAAGGCACCGCAAACCTTCTTCGATAAGCAGTAATACCATTTTCAATAAAAATGCATTATTTGAAAATAATAAATCAAGCTTCATCTTTTTGGTTAAAAATTGCTAAAAAGCCTCAGCCGTATGGATATACGACTTCGTTTTTTAACAATTTTTATCTCAAAAATATTTTGCTTAATTTATCATTTTTATTGGAAATGGTATAAAAATTCATTTCAAGATTTGAGGATAAAAACTAATGAAAAAATTATTTATAATATTTTTACTGATTAATTTATTTTCTTGTAGCAACACCAAAAGCACTTGGGATTGCCCAATATTAGGAGCGGGAAACGGTAATTGTCGTTCAATTAAAAAGGCGGATTTGAATCATCAAATAGTTGAAAATAAAAATGAGTTTTTTCAACTTCCTGCAAAAATTAATATCAAATTAATTGCTCCAAAATTTGAAGATGTAAAAAAATTACAAATTGAAAATAAAGAAGAAAAAAATAATGCAAAATCAAATTTAAGAACCGAAGAAAAAATCGGCAGAGTGTGGTTCGCACCGTTCATTGATAGTGAAGGAAATCAACATTCGCAAAAAACAATTTATGTGGTTGATGAAGAAGCAAAATGGATGGGGCAAAATGATTGATTTAAGCAAAATTTATAATTTTATCAATGATCATTTGGGTGGAAAAAATTTTTCACAACAAAATAAAAAACCACAATTTAATTATGATCAAATATCCTCATTATTGCCTTATCAATGGTTTGATGAAGAATCGCAGATTTTCGTCAATCAAAATTCAATAGGTTTTATTTTGGAGGGCAATCCAATTGTTGGAGCCAATGACGGAGTAATTGAATCTTTATCAAGTATTTTTACCGATGGAATTTTAGAAGGATGTTCAATTCAATTTATTAATTGGAGTTCGCCAAAAATTGGCGATTTTTTTGACGCTTGGCAAAAGTATCGTGATGAACAGGGCGGAGTTTATAAAAAATTAGCCGAAGAGCGCATTAAATATTTTTCTAAGGCTAATCATCTCTCTATTTTTGATTCGAGTTTTTATACTTTAAAAAATTTTAGATTAATCATTGCGGTTTCAATTCCGTTTCGTCAGAAAAATTCCTCGCCAATAAAGAATATATTTAAAAATGAAAATAATAATGAAGATCTAATAAATCTAATTAGAGAATTATGTGGCTTTCGAGATAAATTAAAAACCTCGCTAACAACTGCAGGGATTGATTCCATAATATATAAACCCCAAGAATTAATTAATTTTTTGGACGAAATAATCAATTTTAATTTGAACGCTTGGAAAGTTAAAAATCCTTACGATCCATTGCAAAATATCAATCAACAAATTGTTGATAATGAAAATAGTTTAACTCATCTCAAAGATAATATTGTTTTATATGAAGATTGTGCGGATAAAAAAATATTGGTTAGATCATTTTCGGTAAAAAATTTCCCGACCAAATGGGCTCAATATCAAAATCGTGATTTGATTGGAGATTATTTTCAAGATTTAAGACGAATGGAATATCCATTTTTAACATTTTTTTCTATCACTTTGCCTAAAAATTCCGACAAATTGATTGATAATGTCCGCACCAAAAATTTTAACGCCACGAGATTATCAAATAGCGAAATGGCTCGATTTATTCCCGAGATGAAAAAATCGGCAATTGAGTGGCAATTTGTAAATGAAAAAATTAATTCTGGGCAAAAAATATTAAAGGGAATTTATCAAATTTTAGTTTTTGCTCCCGAAGCTAAAATTAATGAAGCCGAACAAACTTTAAAATCAATTTATAAGGCTTGTGGCTGGACAATCGTTCGCGATAAATATTTACAATTACCTTCATTTTTAACCGTTTTGCCATTTAGTTTATCGGAAGGTTATTTCGATGATTTAGAAAAATTGGGTAAAACTAAAACAATGGTTTCTTGGACAGCGGCGAATTTGGCTCCAATTCAAGGCGAGTGGAAGGGCATGAAATCGCCTTGCATGATGTTGTATGGCAGACGAGGGCAAGTGTTTTTCTGGGATCCTTTTGCCAATGATGAAGGTAATTTTAATGCCATAGTTGTAGGAAAATCAGGTTCGGGTAAATCAGTTTTAATGCAAGATTTAGTAACCTCAACTCGTGGTAAAAATGGTATAGTTTATGTAATTGATGACGGCAGATCTTTCATGAATAGTTGTCGCTTGCAAAGTGGCGAATTTATTGAGTTTAGCGACAAAGCCGAAGATGAAATAATCATCAATCCATTTTCGGTTATAAACCCCGAAACGATGAAAAAATCTCCCGAATATAAAACTGAAGTTATTAGATTAATTACGGCGATAATTTGTCAAATGTGCGAGGGCGATCCAACTAAAAAAGATGCCAAAAAATTAGATCAAATTCAAAATCGTTTAATTGAAAAAGCCGTTAGTGAAATTTGGGATAAAAATGGCACTAATTCATCAATTACGACGGTAATGGATTATTTTAGCGATCATCAAGATCAAAGAGCAAGAGACTTAGCGACGCTAATGGAGCCATTTACTAAAAAAGGTGTTTTTGGGAGATTTTTTGAAGGTAAAAGCAATATCAGCTTGTCCAATCATTTTATGGTTTTTGAAACGGCGGAATTAAAAAATAAGAAAGAATTACAATCAATCGTGGTAATGTTTTTGATGTTTTTAATTTCTGAAAACATGTATTTCGGTGATCGCAAACATCAAATAACTTTAGTAATTGATGAAGCTTGGGATTTGCTTCACGGCGAGGGTTCATCAATTTTTATTGAAGGTTTGGCGCGAAGAGCCAGAAAATATGGCGGGAACTTAATTTTAGGAACGCAATCGGTCAATGATTTTTATAAAACTCCCGCAACAATCGCCGCTTTTGAAAATAGCGATTGGGTGATTTTGTTATCACAAAAAAAAGAATCAATCGATATGTTGGCATCAACTAAAAAAATCTCAATGGATAATGATCCTGCGTTAAAAGAGGCGTTGACGAGTTTAAAAAAAGTTGAGGGTCAATATTCGGAAGCGGTTATTTATGGTCCAAAAGGATGGGCAATTGCCAGATTAATTTTAGATAAATATTCACTAAGTCTTTATTCCTCTAAGGCGGATGATTGGGCAAAAATTAATAAATTAAAACTCGAAGGTTTCAAGCTAGAAGAAGCTCTGGCGGTGCTTGCCGAAGAAAAATCTCAAAATAAAAATAAAAGAATATTCGGCGCTAATGATTATAGAAAAATAATAGATCTAACTAGAAATCAAGAACAACCGATAAGTTTTGAAGATGCTTTAGAAAAAATATTAGAAGAAAAAATCAAAAATAATTTTTCAGAATTATATCCGCAAATTTATTTTAAAAAAAATTAATAATTAGTTTATGAAATTATTTTATAAAATCCCCAAACCAATATTAATCAATGTTCTAACCGCATTTTGTGTTTCATTAATTGCATCATTTATCACATATAAAATCATCGATTATCGAATTCCAAAAATTGCAACTGTCGATTTATCATATCTCAATAATGAATTTATGGTAAATTTATCGAGGCATTTAATTGAAAATAAAATAAGCGATAAAAAAATTGAACAAGCTGTCAAAACTCACCTAGAAACCCTAGATTCAATCTTAAATGACATTAATCATAGTAAAAGAAATTTTATTCTTTTGCAAAAGCAAATCGTAGTCTCCGAAGATGTTGAAGATATTACCAAAAAAATCGAGCAAGTTATTTTCAATAATATCGTCATGAATAATAAAAATGAGGTTGGCGATGAAAATAAATAACAAAATTATTTTACCTATTTGCGGTTTTTTATTGGGGTTTTTGTGTCTAATAATAGCGTTAAAAAAATATGAAATTGTTGTTAATTATAGTGAATCTTTACCTTATAAATTTGTAATTATTGATAAGTCCAAAAAGCCTACCAAAAAAGGGCAAATTGCGGTTTTTTATGTTTTAAATAATAAGGAATTAGCCGTTGAAAAAATCAAATTCATTAAAATTTATGGAGGCTCAGAAGGAAGCGAAATATTGTTAAAAAATAACAAAATATTTGTTGATGATTTTTTAATTGGCGAAGTGAAAGAAAAATCTAAAAAAAATCAAAAATTAACCGCTATTCAATCGCAAATTATCTCAAAGCAAAAATATTTCTTTTATTCTTTGCATCAAGATTCTTTTGACTCCCGTTATCAAGAAATTGGACTAATTGATGAAAAAAATATTGTCGGCACTGCTATTTTTGCTTATTAGCAAAATGGCGTTCGCCAAGGATTACGGAATTATTGGCACTACCTATCAAATCACAGAAAAAAGTTTGCTGGAAGAAATTCAAGAAAAATTACAACAAGCCAAAAAAGATGGCAGGCTTAATAAATTTCAAGAGCAAGTGAAGAATAATATTTATCAACAAATTAACGATCCGCAACCGATTCATAAGCTTAAAAATGCCACTAAAAATCGTCAATGGCTTTATGATCCATCGGTGTCGTTGCCTTATGATTTAAAGGATCAAAACGGTAAAATTTTTTATCAAGCCAATAGCAAA
>CAJBXX010000051.1 GCA_903959715.1 uncultured Alphaproteobacteria bacterium
AATCTTCTAATGGTGGTGCAGGTCGATAATAAAGAGTTTTAGTTCTTAAATTCAGTATCAATATCAATTACATCTATTGCGGCGCTATTTTTACAGATTCTGGAAATAAAAAGTGTATAGTGCACCCATCCAGCCAGACCGATTTTTTTCTCCACGATAGGAGCAATCCTCTATAAATTTTGTTAAAATTTATCGAAATCTTTTAAACACCACCACGCTAATTCGCGTGAAATTAATTTGCAATTTTTTTTGCAAAATAAACTTCAGCAGGAGTTTTGTATTTCAAAGATTGATGGGGAGTGTCCTAAATTCTGTTGACAAATCTTTGCCATATTTAGTTGCTAAAATTGACGATAAAGTTGCGGGTTATGCCTATGCTTTTCCTTATCGCGCTAGGTCGGCATATCGCTTTACGCTTGAGGAGTCAGTTTATGTTTCTAAAGATTATCAAGGACTTGGAATCGGGCATCTTTTGCTTTCTGAACTTATCGAAGAATGTAAGAAAAAGGGCTATCGTCAGATGCTTGCTGTTATTGCGGGTAATGACAATTTGGCATCTATAAAATTTCATCAAAAACTTGGTTTTAAACAATCTGGAATACTTGAAAAATTTGGTTTTAATTTGATAAATGGATTGATACTTTATTAATGCAAAAAGAGCTTTAATTTGATTTGCGTAAACATTTCAATTTTAAAATTTAACACATTAAAAAAATATTTATCGCCCTACTCTTCTTCTTTATAAATAATTTTGAGGCTTTTAATTTCTGGCGATATTTCACAAATCGCATCAAGCAATTTATTGTTATTTACAAAATATTGAATGATCCAATCACGATAAAATTTTTGATTAACGCAAAAGATTATTTTATCATTATCAAACGCATCTATATCAAGATTTATCAACCATTTATTCCACTCATCGCCCGCAAATTTTTTTTCTAAATGATTAAAAATATTTATAATAATTGGATCGTTTTTTAATTTTTGATATTCTTCCAATTTTTCAGCGGGAGATTTTATTAAAATTTTTTCACCCTTATCTTCAAATAAATCTTTTTGCTTAAATTTATTTTTAGGTTTCCAATTTTCACGAAGGGCAATTTTGGTAATAGCAATATTAATAACTTCTTCTTTTTTTTGTTTTTTAATTTCTATATATTCCTTTACAGCCTCTAAGGAACTAACGACATTATCAAAATCATTTTTATTTTTTATTTTATTCAATGTGCTATTAATAATTGTTTTGGTTAAGCCATAAATTGGCTTCTCAATTTCAATTCTTAACTCATCAATATTATAACTCGCAACTTCAATTTCATTATCCAATCGATCATTGGTTAAACGGTTGGCTTTCTTGGTGTCAGACACAAAACTTTCACTCATATAAAGAGAATATTTTACATCTAATATTTTATTTTTTTCATTTTCTATCGCCTTTTTCCACTTCGAAATTATGTTAACTTCTGGTTTCATTAATTCATTTAAGGATTTTTCAACTTGTCGAGCGCGCTCCGAAATAGTTTTATATTCCTTCATCCCCGAATCTCTAACAATCGTCGATAATTTAATTTCATAAGGATTGGTTATTGTTGCCTGCAAAAACATATGCGAAATTCTTTTGTGAAGCCAGCGCGATAATTGCATCTTCAAACGCATATGCTTATCATAGTTAAACAAGCGATAATTTCCCGAATTAATAGATTTACTCACCAATGAATGAAATATAACGACTACCCTCTCCTTTCCGCCCATTTCTTTGGTTTCTTTACCTACCGATGTAAAAAAATTGTTAGTTATCGAAATTTCGTCATCTTTCGAAGTGACCTCAATAACCGCTTTGGATAATATTTCGATAGCGATTTTTATTTCGGCAATTGAATATCCGTGACCCATTTTTTCGAGTTCTTGTTGGACTTCATAATAGCTAAAAATTACACCGACTTTTACTTCATTTTTATCAACAAATTCTCTCACCCTGCCCTTTGTGGCAATCTTTCTTAGTGCATCTTCAACCAATTCTTCTCGTTGCGAAGCATAATAATAAATGGTTTTTCCTGATTTTTTATCAACTATCGGTGCCGGCGCTATATCGATTTTGTAATGCTTGGAGCGATGAATAAATTCACGGGTCAAGATCGGAAGCGATTCGACTTTTTTTCCTTTTTCGCGCTCAACTCCGCCAATGTGATATTTCGGCATCGTATCATATAATTCAATACTATTTGAATAATCTTTATGCGAAGGATCAAGCAATTCAAACATGTTTAGTTGAACTGACTTATCAGGATTGATTTTTTCTAATTTATTATTTGACTGATTCATGTTTTATATGCAATAACATTTATATCTTATATAAATGATTTTACTTATATATTTTATATAAATTAAATCACTTTCGCATTTTGTAAAAAAGAACGCAAATATTTTGTAATAGGAATCATTCCCGCTTGAACTTTAATCATGCGAACTTCACTTTCAGTAAAATTGACCGATATTACACAATTAAGCGGTTCCGTTCCCGTAAGTGGACGACCCTTTTTATCAATTTTATTTTTTGCTTTTAATTCTTTTTTTTCAGAAACTCGCTCGGTTTTTTTTGGATTTGATTCAACAACCTCTTCTTTTTTTAGATAAGATTGAGTTGGTTTTTTAAATTTTGTAAAGTCTATTTTCTTTGCCATAAATTTGAATTATTGGTTAATATGTTTAATTAATTTTTGTAATTGAGTATCGACTTGAGAGAACCATCTTTTAAACAGCCCTCCCCTTTTGATAATTTCAGAAATCGCAACGCCTTCATTTAACATAATTTCAAAGGCTTCATTTTTTTTAATTTCAAAAACTGGATAAGTATATTTTTGTCTTTTTAATTCTTCTTTAGCCATTTTAGCACTGTCGTCGGTAATTTTATTTAGAACAATAACGATATTTTTATTGTGTTGTTCAATTTCAAAAACCGAAGCAATAAATCTTTCGGTATTAAGTTTTTTACCAAATTCGGTGACGGGAATAATTACATAATCACTCATTTTAATTGCGTCAATCATTCTTTCGTCAAGAAATCCGCCGGGATCAAATATAATATTGGCTCCGTGAAGTTCTTCTTTTGTTGGCAATGGATGATGAGGATCCAAAACCAGATAACTTTCTTCTTTGATTGCCGTCGTTAAATCAGAGTGAACATCATTGGTAATTATTGCCCAATCGCCCTCAAGGGCAATCGCACAGGCAAGCGTAGTTTTGCCCTCCCCGCCTTTGAGAGTATATATGGTAATTTTTTTTCCATTATCTTTTTTTGCCATAAATTAAATATAAATATTTATTTACATTTAAAACATATATAAATGAATCTACTTAT
>CAJBXX010000052.1 GCA_903959715.1 uncultured Alphaproteobacteria bacterium
GCTTTTTCGCGAATATGACAAGTATTGATGATAACCATGTCAGAATTTTCAACTTCCTCGGAGGTCTCGTAGCCAACGGCGTTCATTAAATCTTGCATACGATCGGAATCGTAAACATTCATTTGGCAACCGTAAGTTTTTATGTGAATTTTTTTGGACATTTTTTATTTTAAAATTAAATTTTTAACATTTTTTCACAAAAAATAAAATTTCTCAAGTTTTAATTTTTTCTCCCGAAATTGTAACTACACTAAATGTCGCCAAATAGGATTGTGTTTTTTCATCATAAAAATTTTCATATTTTTCCATCAATTTTTGCAATAATTTTTTGCTAAAAAACTTACGCGACCTTTGTTTTAAAATATTGCCCTGCCCGCTAAATTTAAGATCTCGTAATAATTTAAGTGGATTTTCATAATCGACTTTAATTTTTTCTAAATCGGCGACGGGATTCTTAAAGCCAACTTGAGCAAGAAGTTGTGCCGAGCTTTTAATATCAATAGTCGGAGGCATTCTCGCCGAAATTCCGCCATAAATTTCATTTTCGGCTTGATAAATCGCTTGATGCAATTCGGGCAAATTTTCATCGCCGTAAAAACTGGCAATAAAAAACCCATTTGGCTTTAGAGTCGAGTTGATTTTCGCCAAAAATTGCGGGACATTATTGATAAAATGCAAATCGGAATTACTAATTATTAAATCATATTTTTGCGACGAAAAATTAATATTTTCTTCGTCAAAAATTTCATCAAATGAACAAAATTCAAAGCTTTGATAACGCAAATTTTCTTGAAAAAAATTAGTTTTTTTATTGATTTCAAAAACGGCATCAAAAGCACGATTTTGTAGCTCAATATTTTCTAAAATAATATTTGCAATTTCTAAATATAAAAAATTATAATCGACAAAAACCCGTTGATAGCGTTTGTGATTTTGTTGCAAAAGTTGTCGATCAAATAAATTTTGAGAATTCACCATGAAATTAATTAATAAAATTTTGGAAATTTTATTTCCAACTAAATGCTTGTCGTGCGATGCCATTATTAGTGCGGACGCTAATTTTTGTAAAAATTGTTGGCAAAAATTGCAATTTATAAAATCACCGCATTGCAAAATTTGCTCTCATCCCTTTGAAATTAATCTGCAAGAACAAGAAAATTATATTTGTGCAAATTGTTTAAAAAAACCACCTTTTTTTGATAAAACTATCGCCATTTATCGTTATAATCCGACGATTGGTAAAGCAATTGGACGATTTAAATATAGCGACCAAACTTTTTTAGCTAAAAAATTTGCCAAGATTTTATTATCAAAAGCTCGCGATGAAATTATTAATTGCGACATAATTTGTGCGGTGGCCTTACATCAAAGCAAACTTAGAAAGCGTAAGTTTAATCAAGCTTTGTTAATTGCTAAAAATTTGCAATCGGAGAAATTAATTTTTGATTTATTAATTCGCACTAAAAATCAAAAATCACAAGTTCAACTTACGCAAAAACAACGCATTAAAAATATTAAAAAAGCTTTTTCTTTAAATCCGAAATATCAAAATTTTATAAAAAACAAACACATTATTTTGGTTGATGATGTAATCACCACCTCTTCAACCGCTAATTCTTGTGCCAAAGAATTAAAAAAATATGGCGCTAAAAAAGTCACAATTTTAACTATCGCTAAAACTATTTTTTAATTTTATAAAATTAAAAATGTATAACTTTGCCGTAAGCGTCAAGCACCGCTTCATGCATCATTTCCGACATGGTTGGATGAGGAAAAATTGTATGCATCAAATCTTCTTCGGTTAGCTCCGCTTGTTTAGCGATTACAAAGCCTTGAATCATTTCGGTAACTTCGGCGCCGATTAAATGTGCCCCCAAAAGTTCTCCGGTTTTTTCATCAAAAATAACTTTGATTAATCCTTCGGTTTCACCCATGGCGATGGCTTTACCATTGGCCAAATAAGGGAATCTTCCGATTTTAATTTTTTTACCAAGCTCTAACGCTTTCTTTTCGGTTAAACCTAAGGAAGCGATTTGAGGCATTGAATAAGTGCATCCGGGGATATTTTCTTTTTTGATTGGATGAACTTTTTTGGCATCATATTTGCCCATTTTGCTGGCAATTTTTTCGGAAGCGACAATTCCTTCATGCGAAGCTTTATGAGCCAGCCAAGGTGCGCCGGCGACATCGCCAATTGCAAAAATATGGGCTTCGGCGGTTTCCATGTAACCATTGGTTTCGATGCGACCTTTGTCAACTTTAATTTTTGTTTTTTCTAAACCTAAATTTTCAACATTGGCGACGATTCCGACCGCCATAATTACTTTTTCAGCTTTAATTTCTTCAACTTTTCCAGCGATTTGAATTGAAGCAACGACTTCGCCTTTCCCAACTTTCAAAGCCTTCAACGATGCCGAAGTTAAAATTTTGATGCCTTGTTTTTCAAAAGATTTACGCGCTAATTTAGAAATTTCTTCATCTTCAACCGGCAAAATATTTTCTGCCATCTCGACTAGAGTAACTTCGGTTCCCATGTTACGATAAAAAGAGGCAAATTCCGAACCAATTGCCCCCGAACCAACCACGATTAACGATTTTGGTAAAGCCTTTGCCGTCATGGCTTCGCGATAAGTCCAAATATTTTCGCCATCGGGCTCCATGCCAGCAATTATTCGCGCTCTAGCTCCCGTGGCTACGATAAAATAAGAGGCTTCGATTTGTTCAATTTCTTTAGAATCTTTTGTTACCGCAATTTTTTTGGCATCAAGAAATTTGCCGTAACCGTCGAAAACTTCGATTTTATTTTTCTTCATCAAGCCAGCAATGCCCAAGCTCAAACGCTTGGAAACCGCACGGGATCTTTCAATGATTTTAGCAAAATCATGCTGAATATTTTGTGCCGAAAATCCGAATTGATCAAGATTATGCAAAAGATGATTAATCTCGGACGAACGCAACAACGCCTTGGTTGGAATACATCCCCAATTTAAACAAATTCCGCCCAAATGATTGGCTTCAACGATGGCAACTTTGAGCCCTAATTGTGAAGCGCGAATCGCCGACACATATCCGCCAGGCCCCGCACCAATTATGCATAAATCAAATTTTTTGGTCATAATAAAATTATTTTTTTAATTTATTGTTATAAAATTTAAGTAGAAAAATTATTTTTTCTAAAAAACTTTTGTATAAAGTTAAGTATAACACCATCTATAGCAAATCTAACAACAAGATTTGCCATTTCTCGATAAGCAATATGAAAACTAATAAAATACTCTTTTTCAAGAAAATTATCGGGTAGATAATAAAAAATTATCAACAAGATTAATAGTATTATTTCAAAAATAATTGCCAAAGGCTTAATCAAAATAAGTTTAATTTTGTGTAATTCGTTACTTATTTCTTGCTCTTGTTTATGAAAATTTGTTAATTTTTCTTCATTAAATTTTGTCATTAATGGCTGAATTCCATTAATAAGATCGTTTTTTTTACTAGCCATAAAATTTTAACCAAGAATTAGCGTTGCAATTTTATCAATCGAACCTTCAAATTCTTGACGAATATCTTCATCAGGTATCGCCACTCCAAGACTTTTTATATCATAATTCTTTTGCCACCCACCTCCTTTTGCATGCAACATTTCAACCAACTCCCAAGCAGTTTTGTCTCCATATAAATGACATGCGATAAAAAGGCTTTTAGTTTTATTTACCTCGACAACATCATCAAATTCAGGGAAATCAATCTCTCCCGAAAAATCATCCCTTAATAGACCCGCTAAGGAATTGGGGCCAATGGCTTTTTTACCACAATCTTTGAATTCTTGGTATATCACCGGAACAACTGGACCAAGTTTCCAAGCTTGTATTTCATCATTAAAAAGCCTTTCATTAAAAAGCGAAAGATGTACGCCATAGGCACAATATAAAAGCTTTTGAAGCTTTAAATTAGTTAAATCCGTGACTCTTTTTTTATTTAAAGATTTGATGATATAATTTGTTGAGCGTAAAGTATTTAAATTTTTTTCTAGCATGGTTTGTGATTTTGGTTTTGTTAATAGTTTTAAAAATAATTTATTAAAACTTTATAAAATAAATTTTTACCAATTTTATTTTTTATGTCAATATGCGAAATAAAATTCATTATGATGGAGCGATTCAACTTAATTTGACTTATTCGTGGCTCAAAAATACCGCTTCCAATCTTAAATCTAGGTTCTTCGCGTTTAAAAAATAGCCTAAATGGCTATTTTTAGCGAAGAACGGGATCAGGGTTTCTCGCGAAAAAAAATAGCCTAAACGGCTATTTTTAGTGAGAAACGGGATTAGGAGCCAAAGGCGACGCGATCCCTGGGGCAAGTCGTCTTCGAAA
>CAJBXX010000053.1 GCA_903959715.1 uncultured Alphaproteobacteria bacterium
ACGACTTCGCGCGCTCGCGCATATTCAAAAATTTCAAATTGTTTTTGATAATTTTCTATAACTTTTTTTAAACGCGAAAGAATCCAGATATCCGTAGTCTCGGTGATTAATTGAGCTAATTTTTCATCGTGATTTTTGGTGGAATTTTTCGTGACGGATTCGTTAAAATATTCTTCTAAAACCGCAAAATGTTGCGAACAAAATTTCGCCGAATTGAATAATTTGGTGATTAATTTTTGCCCAATTTTAAAAATATCTTCACTATAAGCGATATCGGCTCCGAGATTAGAGGCTGAAGCCCAATAACGCACAACATCGGCAGATTTTTCTTGAATTAAAGCCGTCGGCGTTACGACATTACCCTTCGATTTACTCATTTTAGTTTTGTCGGAAGCCAAGCACCAACCCGAAATCATCAAATTTTTCCACGGAATCGAAATTTCGTTATTAGAATTTTCTTGCAATTTGATTGAGCCGTCTGCGTTTTTTTCAAAGTTTCCGTCGGCATTTTTGAGCGGATTCAAACTATGTAAATAAGCTTTGGTGATGGTATAAAACGCCCAAGTGCGAATGATTTCGTGAGCCTGCGGACGCATATCGGCGGGGAATAATTTTTTGTGTCGCTCTTTGTCAAAATAAATTTCATCGGAGATGCCTTTGCTCGAAAGCTGTGGCGAAATTGACGAAGTCGCCCAAGTGTCCATGATGTCGGTTTCGGCAACCACTTCTTCGCGTAAATAACCTTCTGGCAAATCAACAAATGGATCGCAAGGGAGTTGATTCAAAGACGCCACCAAAATTTTTCCCTTTTCACCTTCCCTTTGAGAATACCACACCGGAAATTTCACTCCGAAAAATCTTTGGCGACTAATGCACCAATCTCTCGAAAGCCCGTCAATCCATTGCTCAATGCGGACGCGCATATATTCGGGATACCAATTACACTCGTGAGCTTTTCGCTTTAATTGCTCTTTTTTATCACGGATTTTAATATACCATTGCGGACGAATTAAAAATTCAATTGGAACTCCTGAGCGTTCGGCACACTTAACGGGGCGAGTGATTTTTTGTGATTTAATTTTAATAAAAGATTGATTTTGCGGATTAGAATTTAAATCAGTACTCGGTTTTAAACTCCCACCAAAATCGCTTGGCGATTTTGACTCCCCCTCAAGGGGGGAGTTGAAGACCGAGGATTTTGATAAAATCTCGGATAATTCATTTATAATTAATTCCCGAGTTTTTTTAAGCGTATTTCCCACAACAATTCTTTGAAAAACTTCAACAAAATTATCTATGTCTAGGCAATTTTTTTTATGGATATTTCCTTTGAAAATTTCCCACTTTTTTTCTTTACATGTTGAGTCTTTATTAAACTCCGAAACTTCAAATATAACTCCGCCACCCAAAATTCCACCTTCACCAATTATTGCCCGCAATGGCAAATTATTCTTTTCCCACCATTCCACATCAGTCTCATCGCCGAAAGTGCAACACATTACAACTCCAGTGCCCTTATCAATTTGCACCGAATTATCGGCGATAATTTTCACTTTGACGCCAAAAATTGGCGTAATGGCGAAAGAGCCGGTCTCACCCTCGCCTTCTTGGTTCAATGGCTTTTGGATTAAATTTTTATAGCGTTCATCTGCCCCGTTAATCATTACCGCAACGCAAGCCGGCAGAAGCTCGGGACGCGTGGTCATAATTTCGAGTGGAGAATTTTCACCATCGATTGCAAAATTTATAAAAAACATTTCGCCTTCGACTTCCTTGTCAATAATATCGGCTTGAGCTAGAGCCGTGCGGTCAGAAATGTCCCAAAAAACTGGCTGATTTTGTTTTTCGACCAAGCCTTTATGAAATAAATCGACAAAAGAAGCTTGCGAAATTTTTTGCGATTCGGGCGAAATTGTTTGATATTTTTGCTCCCAATCGACCGATAAAGCAATTTCATTAAATAAGATTTCAAATTCTTTTTCAGCCTCTTCAACTACTTCGCGACATTTGGTAACAAATGAACCGCGTCCATTTTCATTTTCGTAAATTCCGGCTTTTTTACCAATAATTTTTTCAACCAAGCGCTCTGTCGGCAAACCATTATCATCAAAACCCATCGGATAAAAAACATCTTTGCCACTCATGCGATTGTAGCGCGCAACGAAATCGGCCTGCGTGTAAGAAAAAACATGCCCCATATGCAAAAGCCCCGAGACCGTTGGTGGCGGAGTGTCGATTACGAAAGTTTGATTTTTTGGCAAATCAT
>CAJBXX010000054.1 GCA_903959715.1 uncultured Alphaproteobacteria bacterium
CAAAATATTGGGAATGGCGACGGCACAAACCAACAATAAAATCCCGTGAAAAATTGCCGAGTTTTTACTTTTAGCTCCAAATGAAATATTGGCACTACTTCTTACAATCACTTGAGTAATCGGCAATCCGCCAATTAACCCAGAAATCAAATTACCAAAACCTTGAGCTTTCAATTCGCGATTAGCGGGAGTAATTCGTTTAAGATTATCAAGCTTGTCGGTCGCTTCAACGCACAGCAAAGTTTCAATACTAGCAACAATCGCCAGCACCGCTCCCATCAAATAAATTTGCGGATTGCGTAACATTTCAAAATCAGGGAAAATAAAATTTCCTAAAAAATCATTAAAACTTTCCGATGCAGGAATTTGCACAATTTGATGCTCGGCTAAATCAACAAAATTGCTAAAAATTATTCCCATAACAACTACAACCAAAGGTCCCTGAAGTAATTTAAATATTTTATATTTTTTCATTAAAAAATTATCCCAAATGACCAAAATTGCAATCGAGATAAAAGAAATTATCATCGCGATTGGAGTAATGTTGTTGATGGTTTCTTGCAAAGTGATAATGGCACCATTATCAAGAAATTCTTCAAAATCCGTCGCCACCGAATTATCATAACCAACGGCGTGAGGAATTTGTTTAATAATAATCATCAAGCCGATTCCACAAAGCATGCCTTTGATTACCGCGGATGGAAAATAATATGCGATGGAACCGAGTCGCAAATAGCCCATAATTATTTGCAAAACGCCGGAGACGCAAACCGCCACTAAAAATCCCTCGTAAGAACCGATGGTGGCGATATAACCGTAAACTATAACCGCCAAACCCGCCGCCGGACCGCTTACGCCAAGTTGTGAACCACTTAATGCTCCCGCCACAATTCCGCCAATTACGCCAGCAATTATGCCCGAAAATAAAGGTGCCCCGGAAGCCAAAGCGATTCCTAAACATAATGGCAAAGCCACAAAGAAAACCACGATGCTTGCGGGTAAGTCGTGTCGAATATTTTTAAATAAATTTTGCATGATTTTGAATTGTAATTACTAAAAAATAAGGTGATTTATTTAGCAATTATTGGGCGGGGAAGTTGGAACTTCACAGATGAAATTTTGACAAAATAAATTTTTTGCAAAAAAATTAAAACTCAAAAGACCTTTGAGATTAAGGTTAGAATCGAAGGTTTCACTAAGGTAGTCTAGCTTTGATTTATCCTTACCTTCGAGCTCGTTTTCTGATTCGGACTCAAATTCAATATTACTTATCTGCTCTAAATTTGAAATATTAGAAATAGAAAATGCAAAATTAAATGTCCAAAAAAAACAAATTATAAATGTTGTTAAAATTTTATATTTTTTCATAAATTACAACTCTAAATAATTATCAAATTTAGTCAATAATTTATTTCAAAGCTTTAAACATGAAATTAATCGAAGCCAATAAAATCATAATCGAAACGCCTTTTTTAAAAACATCATCTTTGATTTTTAAATGCACCAAATGACCAAAATAAATTGCGATAAAAACTGGAATTATCGTCCACGCAATTTCAGCAAAAAACTCAATTTTTAACTTATCGGCAAAAAACATTTGAACAATTCTAAGCACATTGCAAAATACAAAATAAACCGCCATCGTTGCTCGCAAAGAAGATTTTGATTTAAAATCATTTTTGATAACGCTCACAATGAACGGACCGCCTATTCCGAAAGCTCCTTGCGATATGGCTCCAATTAATAAAAACTTATTTTTTATCAATTTTGGAAATTTATATTGATCAAAAAAAATCATTTTTATTGACAAAAAAAACAAAATTATGGCGAAAATTAGAGATAATTTTTCCTCAGAAAAATACATGAAGCCGTAAACCCCAATGATTGAACCCAAAAGCGCTAAAGGAATTAATTTTACAAAAATTTTGACCTCAAAATGTTTGCGACTGGTGAAAGCGATATAACTTGAAGATAAAGTGCCGATATATAATCCGACCAAAATCATTTCTTTTATTTCTAAAAAGAATCCGAGTAGAGCATAGGAAATAAGACCTCCGCCGAATCCAAATATACTTTCAAAAAAGAATCCTATGGAAAAAAATATTGCGATTAAAGTGGTGAAGAACATAATTTTTGTGAATTTTAATAAAATGATATTTGCTTTTAAAAAAAATTTTGCAAAAATTAACTTTAATATCAAATATTTTTTTAATAATTAAGCATTTCTAATAAACAATTCATAATAACACTTTGAACAAATGAAAAAAATTTTTTTTGCAAATAAATTAATGTTTTTCATTTTTATTTGCCAATTATTTATCTCAAAAACTTTTGCATCGAATAATTCCGAAAATATGTTTGAGAGAAAAATATTTGATAGCTCAAAACCAGCAATAACAGGCATACAAGAATCAAACAACAATTCAGAAATTGGTGATTTTGGAATTATCAAAGATGTAGTTGGAGAAGCAAAAATAATTAAAAAAAGTCCCGATAGCGATGATGACAAAATCTTTCTTAATAAAGAAATTTTTAATCAAAAAACCAAAGAAGCTCTTCGCAAAATTGTTGACCAAATCCCCAAAATTGAAACACAAAAATTAAAATTTACTAACAGAATTATTAGCGATCTATCCCTCACCGATCATTTCAAAAACACTAATTCACAAAATGAATTTCGCGATACCAACACAACAATTCGTTATTATTCCAACATAAAAATTAATACAAATTTTGAAATTTATGGATTGGCAAGAATTGCAAGATTTGATAATGACGAAGATGTTGCAAGACGAGAGCGAACCAATAAAACCAACAATTCACGCACATTTGAAAATTTAGGAATAAATCTAAGCGAGTTAAATATTAAATATTCAAAAGATAACAGTTCGTTAATCGCCGGCAAATTTACCACCAATTTTGGCACGGCTTGGCGTTGGAACAAAGGCATATTTATTCATTCCGTTGCCCAAGATTACGCCTTGACCGAAAAACTTGGATTTACTGGCGTCACCAAATATGGGGATCTTAAAAAAACTGGTCTTTACAATTTTTCTTTGAGCTTATTTACTAATGATCGCAAAAATTTTGACAACAGTTTATTTCATCGCAAAGATAGCGATAGTAAATCTCAAGCTATCGCTGGCGACACAAGAAGCCTTTCATCTTTCACTCTTGCCACCGACATTAATTTTGAATTTAGCAACAAAGAAAAACTCTCTTATCACATCGCTTATTCAAAACTTGATATCAATAGAAAAATAGCTTCAGCCAACATTCAAAGCGCTTTAAAAAAACAAGCGGGCGCGGTTTTTGGCATGAATTATAAATTTCCAATTAAAGAAAATTTTAATTTTGAAACTATTTTAGAATATGCCAAAATCAAAAATATTAACGGCGATTCCAACGCTTCAAGCCAATATTTTACCTCCAATTTTATTTTGAAATACCTCTCAAACTACAGTCTGATGATTGGAAACAGCAATAATAAAAATAAAAACCGTTTTGCCTCAGGAAACTCAATCAATGTTTCTGAAATTAATATTGGTTATGAATTTGATAAAAATCGATTTTTTGACAAATTAACCACTCAAATTGGCTATTATCAAACACTTAATAAAAATATTGATAATGTTGGCAA
>CAJBXX010000055.1 GCA_903959715.1 uncultured Alphaproteobacteria bacterium
GCGAGAAACATTGGCATTGTGCTCTTGAAGAGTGGCAGAAAATGTGTGATCGCCACGACCGCTTGCGACAAAATAAATGAAATCACTGCTAAGTGGGTTTAAAACCGCCTTGATTGAAGCCAGTCCAGGATTGCAAATTGGCGCCGGAGGCAAGCCATAAATGTTGTAAGTGTTAAAGTTTGAATTATTTTGAATGTCGCTTACACGAATTTGTCGTTCAAGTTTTTTGTCGCCAAAAGTGAAGGAATAAATTATTGTTGGATCGGATTGAAGTTTGATACCTTTCTTTAAACGATTGGTAAAGACCGACGCCACCAAACCGCGTTCGGAGTTGATGCTTGTTTCTTTTTCAACGATTGAAGCGAGAATTATCGCCTCTTCTTTTGATTTTATTGGAATTGTTTTGTCGCGTTTTTCCCAAAGTTCGTTTATGGCTTTATTCATTGAGTCTTGCATTCTTTTAACCATGCCTTGCTTGGTGTCGTTATATGAATAAAAATAAGTTTCGGGAAGTAAACTGCCTTCACGAATTTTTTCGGGAGGATTGCCAATTAGTCCTGCCGATTTGGTGATAATTGCAAGTGCGGAATGAGAAGATAAGCCTTCGGCGATGGTAACTTTTCGAAAGAAAATATTGCCACGAATCATTTTGTGAAGAATTTTGTAATAGGAAATATTTTTTTCAAAAAAATATTCGCCATAACGAACTTTTGGGTCAATCCCTTTGATTAATTGACCTATATATAAGAAGGCTCCGGGGCTTTTTATGATTTTTTCTTGATGCAATCTTTCGACCACTTCGCGAAGCGTCATACCGCTATCGATTATGAATCTCTTATCTTCGCGATGATAAGAATTTGGAGCGTTAAAATATGCGACAAAAGCGAAAGATAAAAAAACATAAAAGAAGGTTATAACCGAAAATGTTGCGCAAGCGATTAAGATTTTGTGTTTCATTTTTTAAAATCGTTTTAAGATCAAGCAACCATTGGTTCCACCAAAGCCAAATGAGTTTGACATTACGATGTCAATTTTTCTTTCTTTGGCTTTATTGGCAACTAAATCTAGATCGCAACCTTCGGATGGATCTTCAAGATTTAAAGTTGGCGGAGCGATATTGTCGCGAATGGCTTGAATTGAAAAAATTGCCTCGACCGCACCAGCTGCACCGAGAAGGTGACCAATTGCCGATTTAGTTGAAGACATTGATAATTTATAAGCGTGATCGCCGAAAACTTTTTTAACCGCCCCAACTTCAATTTCATCGCCAAGTGGTGTCGAAGTGCCGTGAGCGTTGATGTAATCAATTTGTTCGGGATTTATTTTGGCGTGTTGTAAAGCAAGTTTCATGGCGTAAGTTGAGCCACGACCCGAAGATTCGGGTGCCGTCATGTGATATGCGTCTCCCGATAAGCCATAGCCGACTAATTCGGCATAAATTTTGGCACCGCGTTTTTTGGCGTGTTCGAGTTCTTCAAGAACGACAACGCCGGCACCTTCGCCCATCACGAAGCCATCGCGACTTTTATCCCAAGGACGCGAACCGCGAGTTGGTTCTTCATTAAAATTAGTTGATAAAGCGCGAAGTGCTGCGAAGCCTCCGATGCCCGATTCACAGATTGCTGATTCGGCACCGCCGGCGATCATAACATCGACATCACCATATTGAATCATGCGAGCTGAATCGCCGATGGCGTGAGAGCCAGAAGCACAAGCGGTAACGACGGCGTGATTCGGACCCATAAAGCCGTGGCGAATAGAAATTTGACCCGAAGCTAAATTAATTAAACTTTGCGGAATGAAAAAAGGCGAAATTTTTTTGATGCCTTTTTCTTTCATAGTGATGACGGTTTTTTCAATGGCGGGAAGACCTCCGATGCCAGAGCCCATCATGATTCCGGTGCGATATCTTTGTTCGTCAGTAGTGGCGACATAGCCAGAATCTGCAATGGCTTGATCAGCGGCGGCAACGGCAAAATGGATGAAGCGATCCATTTTTCTTTGCTCTTTTTGATCGATATATTTATCAGGGTTAAATAAATCTTCGCCATCGCCATATTTTACTTCGCCAGCAATTTTGCAAGGCGATTCGGTTGGATCAAAAATAGTGATAATTCCGAGACCAGATTGATTGGCAATAATTTTTTTCCAAGTGCCTTCGGCGTTAGAAGATAGCGGAGTAACCGCCCCAATTCCAGTGATAACAATTCTTCTTGTGTTAGACATTTTTAAAATAAAAATAAAATAAGTTAAAATTTTTTTTGCGAGGATTCTAATCCCTAAAAATTATTTTTAAAGAATTACTTTAAGAGTTTAATCGATAAAATAATTAATCGATAAAAATTCCTTGATAATCTAAGTTTGCTCGCTCCAATTTTTTCGCCATATTCATATTGAATTGGATATTCTTCAAAATTATTTAATAATTTTTGTTGATTTAATTTTATTAAAATCTCAATTAAGCAGGTAAAATCAGTCTCGGTGATGAATTTCGTTGCTAATTTTTTATATAGTTTTTGCAAAATATTATTTTTGTAAATTCGATAACCGCTGGTGTAATCCTTAATTTTATTTTGTGAATTTTTGATTGGAAACAGGCTTTGTAAAAATAAAGAAATCGACGAGCTAATTAATTTACGATATTTTGGAAAATGGGCTATAGAACTTGAATTTACAAAGCGTGAAGCCACCATAAAATCTAAATTTTTTTCATCAAAAACTTTAATCATATTTTTGAGTTGCGAAGGATTGTGAGTGCAATCGGCGTCGAAAGAAATAATTAAATCTTCGGGTTTTGCATTATAAATAACATGCAAAAAAGCTTTTTTATAAGCCAAGCCGAGACCGCGTTGATTATCGATCGGCAAGATTGTGATTAAACATTTATTTTTAAAATTTTCAATTATTTCGACTGAATTATCGGTCGAACAATCGAGGCAAAAAATAATCTCAAACTCTCGTTGCATTAATTCAAATTCATGAATTATACTTGGAATAAGTTTTTGAATATTTTTTGCTTCATTAAAAGCGCAAAGAATTATTTTTATCAATTTTGTAAATTAATTTAGGTTAAAAATTTATACATTTTTAAATGATTTATGATATAAGTTGCAAGTATTTTGATGTATTAATTATCGGCGCTGGTGGTGCGGGCTTGATGAGTGCGGTTTCGGCTTGCGATAATAATTTAAAAAATATTGCAATAATTAGTAAAGTCTTGCCGACCAACAGCCACACCGTTTCGGCGAAGGGTGGCATTAATGCGAGTTTGGGAAATGTCATCAAAGATGATTGGAAATGGCATGCATTTGATACCATAAAAGGTTCGGATTTTTTGGCGGATGAAGATGCGGTTGAAATCTTGTGCAAGAACGCTTGCGATGCCATAATTTACCTCGAAAAAAACGGTGTAGTTTTTTCACGCGATGAAAATAATAAAATCGCTCAAAGAGCTTATGGCGGGCAAAGCACTGATTTTGGCAAGGGCGAAATCGCTCACCGCGCTTGTTATTCTAAGGATAACACTGGGCAAACAATTTTACACACTCTTTATCAACAAGCTTTAAAAAATAATATAAATTTTTTTAACGAATATTTTGTTATCGATTTATTA
>CAJBXX010000056.1 GCA_903959715.1 uncultured Alphaproteobacteria bacterium
TCTTTCTGCAATAATTTTTGGGGATGCTAAATTTTTCAGAGCTAAAAATGTTGCACCTATCATATTGTAAGGATTAGAAGTGCCAACCGATTTAGCAACAACATCACTTATTCCTGCACACTCAAAAACTGCACGCATAGGTCCACCAGCAATAACGCCAGTTCCAATTGGGGCCGATCTTAAGTAAACCTTCGCTGAACAATAGCGAGCAAATATATCGTGGTGGACGGTGCGACCTTCTTTTAGCGACACTTTTATCATCGCTCTTTTTGCAGCTTCAAATGCTTTATTTTTGGCATCGGAAACTTCGGTTGCATTACCTTTTCCAAAGCCAACTTTTCCATTTTTATCACCTACAACAACCAGGACAGAGAATGACATGTTTTTGCCACCTTTTACAGTTTTTGATACACGATTAACCGCTATTAATCTCTCTATAATTTCTTGCGAAACTTTCTCTTTTTGATTTTTCTGTTTTGTCATCTTAATAAATAAATTAAAAGTTTAATCCGAATTCGCGACAAGCATTAGCTAAAGCTTTGATTCGACCATTATAATTATATGCACCTTTATCAAATACGATTTTTTCAATATTTGCTTTTTTACACAATTCCGCGATACTTTTTCCAACAATTTTAGCCTTTTCAACGCCACTAATTTTGTCCTCGAATAAAATACTTGAAAATTGCAACAAAACTTTTCCATCTACACTCACTATTTGAGCATAAATATTTTTATTAGTTCTATTTATTACCATTCTTGGTCTGTTAGATTTGTTATTTTTTTTAACATTATTTCTAACTCTTACTTTTCTTCTTTGATAGCTTGTTAACATAAAAAATAGTTAAATTTGTGATAATTATGATTGTTTATTTTTTCTTACCTTCTTTACGCAAGATTTTTTTACCAAAAACCTTAACTCCTTTTCCTTTGTAAGGCTCAGGGGGTCTAAATCCTATAATTTCCGAGGCAACTTGACCTAACAAAACTTTGTCGCTTCCGGATATTATGATTAGATTTGGTTTTTCAAAACTTGCATCTATTCCGATTGGAAGAGAATAGCAAATTTCGTGGCTATAACCCAAAGTCATAAATAAAAAACCTTTATCAACAGAAGCCTTATAACCAACTCCATTTATTTCTAAAACTATTTTAAAAGGAGATTGCATTCCTTGAACAATATTTTTTAAATTGCTTCTATCCATACCAATTCGAGCTGAAACACTTGAATCGTTCTTTTCTTTAGCGGCTAATTTTATTTGCTTATCTTTAAAATCAACAAGAACTCCGGCGCTAACTTTGTAGTTTTTTATGATTTTTCCAGAATCTAAAATGACTTCATTATTATTGAAAGAAACTTTTATGTTTTCCGGAACTGATATTGGTAATTTTCCTATGCGCGACATTTTTTATAAATTAAAATATTTTTAATAAAATTTCACCACCTAAATTTTTGGTTCTAGCTACGTAATCGGTTACAACGCCCTGAGAAGTTGATATCAATACTACGCCTAAACCATTTTTTACTAGAGGTATATCTTTTGAATTGCAATATACTTTTCTACCAGGCTTAGATACAACTGATATATCTGTTAGAACTGGAGTAGAGTTATGATATTTTAAACTAATCTTAAATTTTTCATGAGAGCCTTCTTTTATTTTTACATAATTTAATATGTAACCCTCTTCTTTTAGTATTGTTAAGATACTATCTCTTAATTTTGAGACTGGCGTTGAAATAGTTTGAGTTTTAGCTAAATAACCATTTTTTAATGTGGCTACTAGATCTGATACAGAATGATTGAATGACATATTTTACCAACTTGATTTAATTAAACCTGGAATCTGACCCCAAGAAGCCAACTCTCTAATAGTGATACGTGACATACCAAATTTTCTGAGATTTCCTCTCGGTCTTCCAGTGATAGCACATCTATTTCTGATTCTCACCTTAGAACTGTCTTTTATCATTTCTGAAAGCTTTACTAAGGCATTTAGTCTTTCATTAAAATGCTTACTAGGGTCCTTGATTATTTTTTTAAGCTTGTCCCTTTTGACTTTGCTATCAGAAGAAATCTTGATTCTTCTTGCATTTCTTGTAATTAATGATTTTTTCGCCATATTTTTATTTAATTGGAAAGTTTATTTTCTTTAACAAAAAAAGAGCTTCTTCTTTGCTTTTTGCATTTGTTGCCACTGTAATATTCATACCAAAAACTTTTAATATATTATCAAGGTCAACCTCTAAAAATATACTGTGCTCCTTAATTCCAAAGCTGTAATGATTACTTTGATTAAAACCTTTGGAAGTCAAGCCTCTAAAATCTCTTATTCTTGGAAGGGCGATATTTATCAACTTATCTAAAAATTGATACATTTTTTTTCCCCTCAAAGTAACTCTGCAACCAATTGGCAAGTCTTTTCTAAGTTTAAAAGTTGATATCGCTTTTCGTGATTTCGTTAACACTGCTTTTTGACCAGATATATTAGATATTTGGTTAAGTAAATAAGCAAGAAGTTTGTTGTCACTATCTGTAGCTTTGATCCCTACATTTATGCTAACCATTTTTAATTTTGGAATAGCCATTTCATTTTCGTAAGAAAATTTACTTTTTAATTCAGGAATTGAATCCTTATATAGTTTTTCTGTAATACTTTGCATCTCTATTCAATTTTTTTTCCAGTTTTTTTTGAAACGCGATCTTTTTTGGTAGATTTATTTTCTTCTCCACCAGAATTGATCACAAATTTAATTTTAATTGATCTTCCATTTTCCACATGAGAAATGTTAGAAATATGTATCGATCTTTCTTCTTTTTTAATTTGACCGAGTTGTTGTCCAGTTGGTTTTTTATGGATAGTAACCATTCCAACCCCCTCAACTATTACCCTATCTTTTAAAACAGAAATTACCTTACCGATCTTTCCTTTATCGGAACCAGATATAACAATTACCTGATCTCCTTTTCTAAATTTATTTGCCAT
The DNA here is from genome assembly GCA_903959715.1 of uncultured Alphaproteobacteria bacterium. Taxonomy (GTDB): domain Bacteria; phylum Pseudomonadota; class Alphaproteobacteria; order Rickettsiales; family UBA1997; genus CAILUF01. The sequence continues at coordinate 2,986 of CAJBXX010000056.1, forward strand.
TTTATAAAACCTCCGATGCTAAAGACGCTATTTTTAAGAAGTTTTTTTGTCTTACTTCTCTAGATACTGGACCAAAAACCCTAGAAGCAATAGGTTCATTTTCTTTATCAACAAGAACTACGGCATTGTCATCAAACTTGACGAAACTTCCATCTGGCCTTACAATTTTACTTTTAGTTCTAACTATTACAGCTTTAGCAACTTGACCTTTTTTAGCTTTGGAACCAGGCGTGACCGATGTTATTGAAACTACTATTACATCGGCAATTCCCGTAATCATGTGCTTTGATCCGCCAAGAACTTTTATACATCTAGCAGTTTTTGCACCCGAATTGTCGGCAACTACTAAATTTGTTTGCATTTGAATCATATTTTATAAATTTATTATTTTATTTTCCATTTTTTTCTTTTGGAAATTGGTCTTGAGCTAGATATTTCTATTTCTTGACCAATTTCAACTTTTTTTCCATCAGTATCAACAAGATAATTCTTGCTAATAGTTATGTACTTTCCATATTTTTCGTGTTTTTTATAAGTAGTAGATGAAACTTTTACAGTTTTTAAATCAATAATACTAACAA
>CAJBXX010000057.1 GCA_903959715.1 uncultured Alphaproteobacteria bacterium
ATTATAATTAAATTCAACTTAAAAAACACAATTTTATCTTTGATAAAAATGCCTAAAAATATTTTTAGGCATTTTTATCAAAGATAAAATTGTGTTTTTTAAGTTGAATTTAATTATAATATTCAAAAATTTTTGTGAAAAAAAGTTATGAAAAATATTATAAAATTTTAAAGGATATTATCAACAGAAATTATTAAAAAACTATTTGGGAAATTCTTTTAACCTCATCAAGCTTTGGAGGTTTGAAGGCGTTGAATTTTAGGCATTTATTGTCAAAATATTTAGCGTATTTTTTTTCAATCAAAATTTTATGAAATTTTTGATGTTTTTTTGAAGAAATTATGCCATCGTCAAAAATAAAAACTGATTTTTCTGTTGAGCAACATTCTGAAATCATCGAAACCGAATCACCACTAATCACAAAAAAATTTGCAAAATTAAGAATCGAAGAAAAAGGATTATTATTTTTTACTTCATTGTAATCAAAAAAAATTAAATTTTTTTGAGTAATTTTTTTAATAAAATTATTAATTTCAAATGAGGTGCGTCGGCTATTGGCGATAATTAAAGTGGCATTCATATTTTTTTGAATTAACAAAATTTGATTAATTAAATTTTGAGCAGTTTTCAATGAAAATTTAGTTTTTTTAGTGCTTCCACCTAGCAATAAAGCTATGATGGGTTTTTGTAAATTTTGAAATTGATTTAAAAAATCTTGATAATTTTTTTCTTCATAATTTGGGGTAATTTTAGTCAACGCCCCAATCGATAAAATCAAATTTTTAGGGTAGGGTGGCTTTGGCTCATCATGCTCTGGCACAATAACGAAATCAAATTTATTTAAATTAATTTCGGGTCGCATTATTTGAATAATTTTTGGTAAAAAATTATAATTTTTTTTTAAAAAAATTGCGATTGGTGCCGATTTTCTGCCGGCAGAAATAATATATTTTGGAGTGTAATTTAAAGATTTTAATTGAGTAATTGATGATTTTTTTAAACGAATTAATGATTGTGAAAAAAATAAATTAGGAATCGATTTTAAAAAATTATATTCAAGAAAAATTATTTCATAATTAAGCCCCGATTCTTTTGCGAGTGCAACCGCTTGGGAGTAGGTTCCAATTCGCTCATCTGCTAAAATTAAAATTTTATTTTCAAGCATTATTTTTAATTTTTTTATTCAAGGCTTCGATCACATTTGGGGAGACAAATTTTGAAATATCTCCTCGTAATCGAGCGACTTCTTTTACTAATTTTGAAGCGATAAAATGATGATTTTCCGAAGCGGGCAGGAAGATGGTTTGAATATCGGGCTCTAGCTTAGAGTTCATGCCAAACATTTGAAATTCATATTCAAAATCCGAAACTGCTCTCAAGCCACGAATAATAATTTTGGCATTTTTTTGCTTAGCAAATTCAACCAATAAGCCTTCAAATTTTTCAACCGAAACTTTGTTTTCTAGATGTAAATTTGTAATTTCATGTTTGATTAATTCAACTCTTTCATCCAAAGAAAATAAAGGATTTTTGTTTGAATCTTTTGCCGAAGCGATTATCAAATGATCAAAAAGTTGCGACGCTCTTTTGATTATATCTATGTGCCCAAAGGTAATTGGATCAAAGGTTCCGGGATATATTGCGATTTTCATAAATTTTTTTTAAAGTGAAAATAATTTTAAGACTTTATTTTAAATTTTTTAAGTTAAAATGGAATTAATTTTAATTTTAATTAATTTTTCATGAAAATAACGATTTTTTCAATTGGTAAATTTGACAAATCGCCATATCGAGAACTTTTTGAATATTATTTAAAAAGATTAAAATGGAAAATAGAATTAAGAGAAATAGAATTTAAAAATACTAAAAACTACGAAGAGTCGAAAATCAAGCATGAAGAAGGTGTTTTGTTGTTAAAAAATCTTCATAATTTTTCTAAAGTTATTGTTTTGGATGAGCGAGGAAAGCAATTTTCAAGCCCAGAGTTCGCTAATATTTTGGAAGGTTTTAATGTTGCGGGAGATTCGAATATCGCGTTCGTAATTGGTGGCGCATTTGGCTTGAGCGAAGATGTAAAAGATAAAGCGGATATTTTGTTATCACTCGCTAAAATGACTTTACCGCATTTAATGGTGAGGGGGTTTTTGATTGAACAAATTTATCGTGCTTCGACTATAATTTCCAATCATCCTTATCATAAAAATTAATTTTATATTTATTTAAAAGTTAAAGTTAATATTACGCAGTTTTTTCAGCAACAATTGTGAGCCAACGGCTTCGAGCCCTAGTTCTTCTAGCGTCAATTGTGCCACGAATTCTTTGACCTCGCTCCTTTAAACTCAATCCTCCCTGCCATTTTTTTCGAGTTTCTTGATCGCGTTCAAAATTTTGATCTTTGTGTAAATCAGCTTTATTTTTCATTTTATCTCTTCGTGCCATTGCACGCTCGCGAGCATTGCCAACTATGGTTTGTCGATTCATTTTTGCCAATCTTTGATGATGCATTATGATGTTATCGACAAATTGACGCCGTCTTCTATTCGTCATTTTACGCATTTGGGCACGACTTAGCCCGCGTCTTTTACGATTTCTCTTGATAAAGCCATATAAAATATGACCAAGAGTGTGACCGGCAATTTCATAAGCAATCATTGGATGCGAAGCTATTAAAGCCGAAGGGCTAAAAGCTATGGATCCAATGGTTGGTAAAAACAAAAACATTTTTTTTATAAATATATTATTTGCCGATGCAAAATTTAGAAAATATTACATCTAAAATATTTTCTATGTCAATTTTGCCGTTTATTTTTGCGATTTCATGAGTGCAAATTCTTAAATTTTCAGCACAAATTTCAATATCATTTTTGAGATCAAAATTTTCTAAATTATTCAAGCAATTTTGTAAAGAAATTCTATATCTTTCCTGGGTAATTAATGGTGATTTGAAGTTTGGAATTAATAATTCAATTTTTGCTTTTATGGCTTCAAAAAAATTTGAAATATTGATATTTTTTAATATTGAAATTGTTAAAAAATTATTTTCATAGTTCATTTCAAAATCAGCAAGTATTTTTTCAAAATTAATTTCGCCATCTAAAATTTTGTCAATTTTATTAAAAACTAAAATTGTCCTTTCGTCAACTAAATTTTTTTGAATAATTGGATTTAAAGCATCAATTAAATAAATTTTTATATCAGCATTTTGAGCTTTATTTAGGGCTCTCTTAATGCCTTCCTGCTCAATTAAATCGGTGCTTGAGCGAATGCCCGCGGTATCAGAAAGGATTACAGGAATGCCAGCAATTTCTAAATGAACATCAATGATATCGCGAGTTGTTCCAGCGATTTCCGAAACAATCGCCACTTCACTTTGTGCTAAAAAATTCATTAAACTTGATTTGCCAGAATTTGGCGCTCCAATAATAGCAAGGTTTAAACCATTTTTTATTTTTTGACCAACCTTGTTATCGTTTATATGTTGCGAAATTTGATTTTTTAAAATTATAATTTCTTGATTAATTTTTTCGATAATATTCATCGGTAAATCATCTTCGGGAAAATCAATTAAAGCTTCAACAAAAGCTGATAATTCAATAATTTTATGACGCCAATTTTCATAAATTTTTCCAAGATTTCCGCTAAGTTGCGAAATGGCTTGCTTGTGCTGTGCTTCTGTTTCGCTGGCGATTAAATCTGGTATGGCTTCGGCTTGAACTAAATCAATTTTTCCATTTAAAAAAGCTCTTTTTGAAAATTCACCCGCACCCGCTAAATCAACATTTTTTATTGCTAAAAATTGAGCAAAAATTCTTTTCAAAATATATTGAGAACTATGAATGCTAATTTCGGCAACATCCTCTCCTGTAAAGCTTCGTGGAGCTTTAAAAAAAGTAATAATTGCTTCGTCAATTATTTCATTTGAATTGTCAAAAATAATTTTATGAAAAAAACTTTTTTGTGGAATTGGTTGATTTTTTACGCCAATTTTTTTCAAACATTCTAAAGCTTGTGAGCCAGAAATTCTAATAACGGTAATAGATGAGCGTAATGGCGAAGTGATTGTTGCACAAATGGTTTTCATTAAAAAAAT
>CAJBXX010000058.1 GCA_903959715.1 uncultured Alphaproteobacteria bacterium
CAATTTACATTGCCGAAACGCATTTTTACGATGAATTTCGCGCCAAATTTGGCTTCGTTGAAACCGAAGATCAAATGCGCGCCATTGAAGAAGTTGAACAAGATTTACAAAAAGGAACGCCGATGGATCGCTTAATTTGTGGCGATGTCGGTTTCGGCAAAACCGAAGTGGCTCTTCGTGGGAGTGCCATTGTGTGTAAATTCGCTCAAGTCGCCATTGTGGCGCCGACGACACTTTTAGTGCGTCAACATTACAAAAATTTTTGCAAAAGATTTGAAGGTACTGGGGTTAAGATCGCTCAATTATCAAGACTTGTTGGCGTAAGTGAAGCCAAAATTGCCCGTGAAGAAATTGAAAATGGCAAAGCCAATATAGTCATTGGAACTCACGCTTTGTTGCATAAAAATCTTAAATTTCATAATTTGGGTTTGTTTATTATTGATGAAGAACAACATTTTGGCGTTGCCCAAAAAGAACAACTTAAAAAATTTCGCACCGAGATTCATGTTCTCACACTTTCGGCGACACCGATTCCACGCACTTTGCAAATGTCGCTCGCCGGCGTTAAGGATTTAAGTTTAATCGCCACTCCGCCGATTGATCGCTTGTCGGTGCGTAATTTCGTCATGCCTTACGATTCGGTGATTGTTCGCGAGGCGGTGATGCGTGAATATAATCGCAGTGGCAAAGTTTTTTTCGTGGTGCCTCGAGTGCGTGATGTTGAAGAAATGGAGCCAAGATTAAAAATTATTTTTCCTGAATTAAAAATTATGCACGCCCACGGGCAGATGAATCCGAGCCAACTCGAAGAAATTATGAATGATTTTATTGATGGCAAAATCGACGTGTTATTATCGACGACGATAATTGAGTCGGGCATTGATATTTCTAGTGCCAACACCATGATAATTTACAAAGCCGAAATGTTTGGATTGTCGCAACTTTATCAACTTCGCGGTCGCGTCGGACGCGGAAAAATTCGCGGTTATTGTTATTTTATGCTCGATAATAAGCATAAAATCGCCGATGAATCACGCAAAAAACTTGAAGTTATGCAAAATCTTGATGCGCTCGGAGTTGGCTTTAGCGTAGCCTCGCACGATATGGATATTCGTGGCAGTGGCAATTTACTTGGCGACGAACAATCGGGGCATGTCAAAGAAACTGGCGTCGAACTTTATCAACAAATGCTTGTCGAAACCATCGAAAAAATTAAAAATAATGAAGAATTTTCGACCGATGATATCGAAAGTTTTGACAAAAATATTACCATTAAACTCGGAATTTCGCTGTTAATTCCCGAAGATTATATGTCGGATTTGTCCTTACGCATGAGCTTCTACAAGAAAATTTCTTATATTAAAAATAATCAAGATCGTGAAAATTTAATTAATGAAATGACCGATCGTTTTGGCAAAATCCCGCAAGAAATTTTAAATTTATTTGAGGTTGCTTTATTAAAAAATTTATGTCAAAAAGTTGGGGTGGAAAATTTAGAAATCGCTCATGATGGATTTGTTGTTGCTTTCAAAAATAATAAATTTGCCGGCGCCGAAAAATTAATGAAAATGATTTTTGAAAATAAAAATAAAATGCGTTTGGTGAGTGGGCAAAAATTGCTTTTCGTGGCAAATTATAAAACCC
>CAJBXX010000059.1 GCA_903959715.1 uncultured Alphaproteobacteria bacterium
ACAGAAAAAACAATTAGGAAATTTATTAAAGAATTAATTAAAAAAGAATAGTAATAAGAAATACTACGAAAATTTTCATCGAACAAAGCAACTAAATTAGCTACAACGGAAATAAATAAGCTTAAGGCAATAATTCTTTTTTGTTTCTTTATAATTTCTAAAAAACCAACAATCTGTACCATAATTTATTTTAATTTTAACTTTATTTATTTAAGCCAATCTACTTAAATCATCGCCAATTTTATTGTATGAATCCTTGATGCTGTTGAGGGAAATGGTATATTGCCCATTTTCTTTGGTGACATCAACCGAAGTGTTGGAGTCTTTGTATTTATTGCACAAATCTTGAGTTAAATGAATCACGGGAACGCCCGCCTTTTCGGCGATGGATCTTAATTGCGAAGTGAAATCGCAACATTTTTGAATTATAAAAGGTGTAGAATTGCAAAATATTTTTAAGAATTCTTCTTGCGAAACCGCCATGTTTCTAGCCATCGCAAATTGTTGAAATTTTTTGACACTATTATTGACATCTTCGATCCATTTTTCGGCTGATTTTGAAAATGAAGTGCCTTCATTAATGCTTCCGCCGTTAAATCTTTTCGCCATTTGTACCACCAAACCTAAAAATTTTGGTTGAAAACTTAAGCCACGAAAGCTTTGCGTAGTTTGATAATCGCCCAAAAGTTTGATCCAATTTTGAAAAATTGAACTCAAATTATCGATGGCTTGTAATGAAAAAAAAGTTGGCGAAACGGGAGCGATAAAATAATCGCTAAGCATCATAATCATGGCGTTGATTACGCTAGAGGCACTAGGCGAAGTGTCGATTAAAATAAAATCATAATTATTTTTTTGTTTGGTGATTGATTTTTCGAAGCGGTGGGGAATGTCATTGGTAAATTCATTTTTATTTTTGACGATGCCAAATAAATCTGCCTCAATATTTGATAAATTTATTGAGCCGGAAATTAAATCGACGCAACCTTGCGGATTAATTTTTGATTGTGCTTGATATATTTTTTTATCGCATTTTAAGCCCTTAATTTCAATGTCGATATATTCGGCGAATGAAATATATTTTTGAATATTTTGACTCCATTTTGATTCTTCGGCAGTGGAATATTCGACCGAGGTTGAAAGCCCGTAGATTGCGGAGGTGAGGTTCATTTGCGGGTCGGCATCAATTAGCAAAACTTTGAAGCCTTTATCGGCAAGAATGAATCCTAAATTATGCACCAAAGTTGTTTTGCCAACTCCACCCTTATGATTGAAAAAAGTGATGATTTTTCCCATAATCTACCCCAAAATTTCGCCCAAATTTTTCGCTAAATTTTTAATATCTTCTTCGCTCGTTAATTCGGTGAAAGCTAAAATCATTTTGTTGTCAACGCAATGTCCGCCGATAATATTTTTTGCCAAAAGTTTTTGATTAATTTCGTGAGCATTTTTAGAAAATTCGATGGTAAATTCATTGAAGAAATTTTCGTTTAGAATTTTTACGCCTTTGATTTTGCTAAGTATTTCGTAGGCTTCGCAAGCTTTTTGATGATTAATCAAAGCAAGTTTTTTATAACCAATTTCGCCTAAAAGTGAAGTGTGAATGGTAAAAGCGGTGGCGCATAAACCTTGGTTTGAACAAATATTTGAAGTGGCTTTTTCACGGCGAATATGTTGCTCGCGAGCGTTGAGCGTCAAGACGAAACCTGATTTGCCATCGGCATCAATTGTGGCTCCACAAATTCTTCCCGGCATTTGTCGGACAAACTCTTTTTTGCACGCAAAAAATCCTAAAAGTGGACCGCCGAAATTTAAACCAACACCGAGCGAAGAGGCTTCGCCCACTACAATATCAGCTTGAGAAGGTGCTTCGAGAAGTCCTAAAGATAAAATTTCACTCACCGCCACAATCATTAAAGCACCGACTTCATCGCATTTTTTACGAACCGCTTCAAGATTAGGAATATTGCCGTAAAAATCAGGATATTGCACCACAACTCCGGCACAATTTTCATCAATTTCATCTTGTAATTTTGCCGAATTTAAATCGAGAAAAGTTTTGCAAACATCGAGATAATCGGGGTGAATATCGTTGAATTTAGCAATATTTTTTTTACCCGATTTGATGCGAAGAGCCATCAAACAACTTTCCGCCAAAGAGGTTGCTCCATCATACATCGAAGCGTTGGCGACCTGCATACCCGTAAGCAAAGCGATGATTGATTGAAATTGGAAAATTACCGTTAAAGTGCCTTGCGAAATTTCAGGTTGATAAGGCGTGTAAGAAGTTAAAAATTCTGATCTTTGAATTAGATGATCAACCGCTGATGGAATGTGATGTTTGTAGCATCCAGCTCCCAAGAAAAAAGCACCGGCAGAAGCGGGGCGATTTTTTTTGGCAAATTCTTGTAAGATTTTTTCAACCTCGATTTCTCCTTGATGAAGAGGCAAACCGGTGATTGGATTTTTTAATAAAAATTGATTTTCAACGGCATCGTAAAGTTCGTTAACGCTAGAAACGCCGATTTCGGCAAGCATTGATTTACGATCATTTTCAGTTAAAGCTAGATAACGCATTTTGTAAAATTTATAATTTTATGAAAAAATTCGAGATATTATTTTTCTATAATCGCTAATTTTAACTAAATTTCAAGAGGATATTTTTAAATATTATTGAATGTAAATTTGTTTTAAAAAAAATAAAAATTAGCGTTTTGGAGCGTTTCTATTTCCCTCGCCTCTTGATTGAATAACTTTAGAGGCGTGAGAACCGCGAGAATTTTGAGGGCTAAAAGAGTCTTGAGAGTTTCTAGCATTATCGCTACGACTCAGGTTTTGATTTCTTCCGGCGATGCTTTGTTGTGAACGGAGCCCATTATTAAAGCTTTGAGAGCGAGTGCTTGAATTAGAATTTTGATGCGAACGCGAAATAGGACCAATGCGAGAACTAGTAAAGTTTGAATTTCTGGAAAGCGAGGCGGTGCTACTCGGTTGAACAGCTTTAGCTTTAATAGGCTTTGCGGAGCCTCGAGATGTGCCATAAATTTGTGTTTCTGTTTCTGTTTTTTTGGAGGTAAAAAGATCGCTCAGAATTTTTCCCCATGTTTTTTTTCTAATAAGTGGTTTGATTTTTTTTGATTCAGGTTTTTTGAGTTTTTTACGGTTAGTTAGAGATGGTGTTTTCTTATCTGATTGGAGTTGCTGAGTTGATTGAGGTTTTTGTGAGGTTGGCAATGATTGAGATCTTTGTAAAGAAGATTTTTTTTGTTGCGGGTGATCGCCCCCAGAAGACATGGAGGTTAAAGATAAAGCTTTCCCTAGTTTTGAAATAGCCATTTCAAAAGCTGAAGCATTGCGACTTTCGAAACTTCCTCCTCCTTTATTGTGAATGGCTTGATCTAAAAGATTATTGATTTGAGTTGCTTTATCTTCGCTTTTGTAGCCAAATAGATCGGAAGGTGTTTGATGCGGGGCACCTGGATTTTGCGATGCTTTTTGTAAATATTCTTGATTTTGTTGTCCAACTTTATTTTCTAAAAATTTTTGAACTTCGCTGGCGGAAGTCTCTCTAAATTCTTTGTGTTGTGGTTTTTGAAATCCTAAAGAATTAATTTTAGATTGAAAATCAGCAATTGTTTCTCTTAAGCGAAGACTTTCAATAGTTTCTGGATTTCTCATAAATTTTAAATATTAATTTTAACTAATTAATGTTTATTTGTATGAATTAATTTTTCAACTGAAATTTTCTTTTCATAAAGTGCTCTTCCCACAATTGCACCAACAACGCCATCATTTTTTAATTGATGAATTTTTACGACATCATCATTTGAAGAGACTCCGCCTGAAGCGATAATTGGAATTAAAAGATTTTGTGCAAGTTGTTTAGTGCCTTCAAAATCAAAGCCCGCGAGCGTTCCATCGCGTGAAATATCGGTGTAAATTATGGCACCAGCTCCGCAATATTCGAGCCTTTTGCCGAGTTCGATGGCGGAAATTTTAGAATCTTCAACCCAACCCTGAGTTGCCACGAAGCCGTTTTTGGCGTCAATGCCAATCACAATTTTTCCTTGAAATTTTTTACAAGCTTCAATTACTAAATTTGGATTAGTGAGGGCGATGGTGCCAAGAATGACGCGGTTCACACCCAGCGACAAAGCTTCCTCGATATCGTGTAAAGTGCGAATTCCGCCACCAAGTTGAACTGGAATTTTTATGGTTTTTAAAATTTCGGTGATTGAAGATTTATTGATAATTTTGCCGGCGATGGCTCCATCTAAATCAACTAAATGCAAAAATTTAAAACCCAATTTTTCAAATTCTAATGCTTGACTTGAAG
>CAJBXX010000060.1 GCA_903959715.1 uncultured Alphaproteobacteria bacterium
AATATTTATGTAATTTATTAAAGAAAAATTATTTCTTTAATAAATTTAACATTGTTTCACCAAGTAGCGAAGGACTTTCAGCCACAAGGATATCCGCCGATTTCATGGCTTCAATTTTATCTTCAGCTCCGCCTTTTCCGCCAGAAATAATTGCTCCAGCATGACCCATTCTGCGTCCTGGAGGTGCAGTTCTGCCAGCGATAAAGCCAACAGTTGGTTTTTTGCGACCTTTTTTAGCTTCAAGACGCAAAAACTCTGCAGCCTCTTCTTCGTCGGTACCGCCAATTTCGCCGATCATAATCATGGCTTGAGTTTCTGGGTCAGATAAAAACATATCAAGGCAATCGATAAAATTAGTGCCATTAACTGGATCACCGCCAATGCCGATGCAAGTAGTTTGACCAAGACCAGCTTTAGTGGTTTGATGAACTGCCTCGTAAGTTAAAGTGCCCGAACGCGAAACGATTCCGATTTTACCGCGTTTGTGAATGTGCCCTGGCATGATACCAATTTTACATTCACCTGGGGTAATAACTCCGGGGCAATTTGGACCAATCAAGCGAGATTTAGAACCCTTCAAAGCCTTTTTTACTTTGACCATATCGAGAACGGGAATGCCTTCGGTGATGCAAATGATTAATTCGATTTCGGCATCGATTGCCTCAATGATTGCGTCGGCCGCGAATGGCGGTGGAACATAAATTACGGAAGCGTTGCAATCGGTTTTTTTACGAGCATCGAAAACCGTGTCGAAAACTGGCAATTCAAGATGCTTAGTGCCACCTTTGCCGGGAGTAACTCCGCCTACCATTTTTGTTCCGTAAGCGATTGCTTGTTCGGAATGAAAAGTGCCTTGCGAACCCGTGAATCCTTGGCAGATAACTTTTGTATTTTTATTAATTAGAACTGACATTTTTTATTTTATTAATTTAAGAAAATTTAAAAATTTAGTTTTGCGAAGTATATTCTTTAACCGCTTTTACAATTTTTTCGGCGGCGTCTCCTAAATCATTGGCGGCGATAATTGCCAAACCAGATTTTGCAAGAATTTCTTTGCCTAAATCGACATTGGTTCCTTCGAGACGAACCACTAAAGGAACGCTCAAACTTACTTCTTTGGCAGCTTCGATGATGCCGTTAGCGATGATATCGCAACGCATTATTCCGCCAAAAATATTTACTAAAATTCCTTTGACATTGGCATCAGATAAAATAATTTTGAATGCTGCCGTGACCTTCTCACGAGTGGCACCGCCACCGACATCGAGGAAATTTGCGGGCGAAGAGCCATAAAGTTTTATGATGTCCATAGTTGCCATTGCCAAGCCAGCCCCATTAACCATACAACCAATTTGACCGTCCATTTTAATGTAACTCAAATCATATTTTGAGGCTTCAATTTCTAGCGCTTCTTCTTCGTCAAGATCGCGAAGAGATTTAATGTCGTCGTGACGATGTAAAGCATTGTCGTCAAAATTAATTTTGGCATCGAGAGCGATAATATCGCCTTCAACGGTTTCAACCAATGGATTGATTTCAATTTGCGAAGCATCTTTGGCAACAAAAGCTTCATAAAGTGAGAACATTAATTTTGAAAATTTTTTCAAAGTTTCGCCTTTTAAACCTAAAGCATAACCAAGTTTACGAGCATGACAAGATTGAATTCCAGAGGCTGGATCAATACTCACTGAAATAATTTTTTCTGGATGTTCGACTGCAACTTCTTCGATTTCGACGCCACCTTCAGTTGAAGCCATGAAAACTATTGTTTTAGTTTTGCGATCAACAACTGCCGAAAGATAATATTCTTTTTTAATATTTGAACCCGCTTCAATGTAAAGTCTTTTAACTTCTTTACCTTCGGGACCAGTTTGATGAGTAATCAAAACTTTTCCAAGAATTTGCGAGGCTTTTTCTTTAACTTCTTCGATTGATTTAACCACTTTTACGCCACCCGCTTTTCCGCGACCGCCAGCGTGAATTTGTGCTTTGACCACAAAAACTTTATGACCTGCGGACTCTAATTGTTTCGCCGCTTCAACTGCTTCGGGAATAGAAAAAGCTGGATGCCCTTCAGGAACCGCAACATTAAATTGCTTAAGCAATGCTTTCGCTTGATATTCGTGAATATTCATTTGATTTTGATATTTTAATTGGTAATAATTAAATTTAATTTACGCATTTTACAAATTGATTTTTAACTTGGCAATCAATTAATGAAAAATATCTTAATTACGCGCTCAAAAAGTCGCTCCAAAAAACTTAAAGAACATCTTGAATCATTGGATTACAAGGTTTTTATTGAAGCACTTTTTTCCATTAAAAAAAATTTTTTAATAAATGATTTTTTGTTAAAAAATCCTCAAAAAATTTCCAATATTTTAATTTCAAGTGCCAATGCAATTTATGTTTTAAAAGTACTTAAAATTACCAAAGAAACACCGATTTATACAGTTGGATCAAGCACCGCCGATAAAATAAAAAAACTTGGTTATAGTAATGTTTATTATCCACAAAAAGCTTGCGGAAAAGAACTTTATAAAATTATTATTAAAAATCTTGAACCAAAAACTATACATTATTTTCATGGTGAAAAAATTAGTTTTGATTTTAAAACTAAATTACAAAAAAAAGGTTTTAAAATTGAAAATTTTGAAGTTTATAAAACTTGTGAAAAAAAAAGTTTTTCAAAAAAATTATGCGATTTTAATAAAAACAATAAATTTGAAGAAATTTTAATTTTTTCACAAAATTCATTAGAAATTTTTAATAAAATTTGTTTAAAACATAATCTTCTTGAATATTTTAATTATCCAAACATAATATGTTTGAGCGATAAAATTGCAAATAATGCTCAAAAAATTGGATTCAAAAAAACTCAAATTTTTCACAAAAATCCTGTTTTAAATAAATTTTATGACACAAGATAAAAAAAATATTACAGAATCAGAGAGCCCAAAGGCAATTAAAGTTAAAAAAAATAGTCATTTTTTATTAAAACTATTTTTTGTTATCGTCGTCACCGTTGCTTGCTTGATGGTTTACAAAAATCTACAAATTAAAGAAGAGATAACGATTAAAAAACCCAATGTTAATTCGGCTGATCATCCTAGAGAGGGTTCAATTCTTGATATTTCCGATGAATATAAAAATGATCCCGAAAACGAAACCACCGTTCACGATTTAAACATTAGCGAAATTAAAGAAAAAGGTGCAGAATTTGTTTATCAACTCTTAATAAAAAATCAAGTTCAAATTGAAGATATAAACAATCAATTGCGTAGTTTTAAAAATGATTTCGTAAAATTAAAAAGCCAAGAAAAACTTAACAAATTGGTTATAAATTATGTTGAATTGCGTGAAAAATTATTTGCCAACGAAAATTGCACAACAGAAATTGAAGGTTATGATTTATTATCAATGAGTGATGAGTTTTTGCATAATAAATTTTTAATAATTAAAGAAAATCATGATAAATTATTAAGTCAAAAAAAATTAATCGAATCATTTAAATTAATCGCTGGAGAACTTGTTATTAATGAAAATTATGATGAAAAAAATGCTAATTTGCTCGAAAAATTGCGACATAATTTTAAAAAATTAGTCGTAATCAGAAAAATAAAAAACCTTGATTCAAGCCAGTTTGAAGGGGTTGTTAATCAAATTGAGTTGGCGCTTTCTGAAAAAAAATATCAAGAAGCGCTCGATAAAATTCTTTCTCTCGATAAATCTTATTTTAAAATTGTCGAAAAATTTCTCGAAGAATTAAATGTCATGATTGAAACCCAAAATGCTGATAAGGAAATTATTAAATATTTAAAAAGCTTAACCTAGATTTATACATTATGTTAAAAATATTATGGTATATTTTTGTAGTTTTTATTTTGACCACATCAATTGTCTGGATCCTTGAAAATAATGGCCTAATCGTTATTAATTGGCTCGGTTATGAAATCCAAACCGATATTCTAACCGCACTCTTAATATGCGTTTTTTCACTCACTTCGGTTGCATTAATTTCTTATTTACTAACCAGGTTATTGGCAATAAAATTCCCACAATTACTCAGATTACTTTTCAAAAAAAGTTATACTAAAAAACTTGAGCAAATCATCGCAAATCATCATCGAGGTTTTGAAACTTTATCAAAATTATTATTGGCGTTAGAGGTTGATGATTTTGAAGGTGCTAAAAAAATTCACAAAGATTTTTCAAAACAAATTAAATATAAAAATCTCAATAATTTCTTCGGTGCAAAATTCGCCGTTGAAAACTCTGATTTCAAGGCTTCGGAAGATTATTTTTCGCAATATAAAGATAATCCTCATGCTAAAATTTTGTTATTAAAATCAAAATTAAAAATTGCTATAAAAAGTCAAGACGACCAAAAAGCGATCGAAATCGCCAAACAAATTTTAGCTCTTAAAAAAGACAGTTTAAAAACTGCACAAGAACTCTTAAAGCTTTACAAGAAAAATGGCAATTGGCAATCGGCAAAATCTTTAATCAAAGATTTTGGAGCGGAAAAATTTGGCGAAGAATTGCAAAAACGCGATATCATAATTTTAAATACCTCTTTGGCACAAGAGGCATTGCGAAACAAGAAATATCTAAGTGCCATCAAATATTGCAAAATAGCACTTTTAAATAATGAACAATTTTTGCCAGCCAATGAAATTTTAATAAAATCTTGGATAAAACTTGGTTTTAAATTTAAAGCAATTTTAATTATAAAAAACCTGTGGAAAGAAAATCCGCACATCATTTTCGCCGAAATTTATGGGGCACTTTATCGCAAATCGTCTTTAAAAAATCGTATTCATGCCATAAAAAAATTGGCAATACTTAATTCAAATGTCACCGCTGGAAATATTGCCATTGCTCTTGTGGCTTATCGTGCTGGCTCATTTCAAATCGCCAAAGAATTTTTAAATTTAGCGCTTATCAATGAAAAAACTTATAATATTTATAAACTTTTAGCCTACACCGAGAAGCATTTAGGTAATAATGACGAATTTTTTAAAAATTTAACAATTGCAAAAATGTTACCAAAAGATGGCTACTATGCTTGTGTAAGTTGCGGGCATAACTCTTCTAAATGGAGTGCAACTTGCGAAAAATGCTCATCTTACGATTCAATTCAATGGAATAATTAATATGAAAAATCTTGAACAAATTATTGAAAATGCTTTTGAAAAACGCACAGAAATAAATTTACAAACCCGCGGTGAAATTCGTGATGCCGTCAATGAAATCATGAACGCTCTCGATTGTGGAAAATTAAGAATTTGTCAAAAAATAAATAATTCTTGGCAAGTTAATCAATGGTTAAAAAAAGCTATTTTATTATCTTTTCGTTTAAATGATAATTACATTAGCGAGCTAGATAAATCAAGCGGTGATGCCGTTAAATTTTTCGATAAAATTTCTCTTAAATTTACAAATTGGAACGAAAATGATTTTCGTCAAGCGGGCTTTCGCGCCTTGAACGGAGCGGTTGTTCGTCATTCTGCCTTTGTTGCTAAAAATGTGATTTTAATGCCATCTTTTGTAAATCTCGGAGCTTATGTTGATGAAGGAACGATGGTTGACACTTGGGCAACGGTTGGGTCTTGTGCTCAAATTGGCAAAAATTGCCATATTTCGGGCGGGGCCGGAATCGGAGGCGTTTTAGAACCGCTTCAAGCCAATCCCGTAATCATCGAAGATAATTGCTTTATTGGCGCTCGCAGTGAAATTGCCGAAGGCGTAATTGTCGAAACTGGCTCGGTAATTTCAATGGGAGTTTACATTGGAAGCTCAACTAAAATTATCGATCGCGAAACTGGCGAAATTCATTATGGACGCGTTCCCGCATACTCCGTTGTGGTTCCCGGCAATATTGCCACCTCATCAAAAAGCGATGCTAATCTATCACTTTATTGTGCGGTAATTGTCAAAAAAGTAGATGAAAAAACTCGTTCCAAAACTTCTATCAACGAACTTTTACGCGATTAATGGCGTTTGGAATTTTTTGGACAATTTTAATTTTTGCCATAATTAGTTTATCAATTTTGTTTTTTATAAAAACCCGCACCACGCGAGTAATAGCACTAATCTCATCGCATTTAACAATAATTTTTCTTTTTAATATTTATCTAAATTCTTTCACTAATTTTAAAGAAATAGTTTTGGTTCTCAGCATTTATTCGATGGTAATTTTGTTTTTAATTTCAAATAATAAATCTTTTTTAATTGATCTAAAAGATGATGAAAATGCTCCGACTAAAAAAAATATTATTAAATTTCATGGACCGCTTGGAATCACTATAATCGCCACTACAATTTGCATTTTATTGATTGCGATAAGCATGCCCGAAATCAGTTCAATAATTCAACAAAAAAGACTTGATCGCAAAAATGAATTAATTGTTAATCCGCTAATTTTGCCATCTCATCCCGTTCATATCGCGGTTAAAAAATTTTATTTAGGCAAAAAATTTAATGATAATAATTCTGATAGCGTCGCTATTGCCATCGAAAAAAATGAAAAAAAACGCGCTAAACTCAAAGAAAAACTTGCCGATAATGTTATCTTAAAAAGAACTTCCGATATAATCTTAATTATAGTCGCTTCACTCACGGCTTTATTAATTCTTTCGAGTAAAAAAACTAATCAAAATTTGTTGTGAATATTTATCAATTTTTTCGACCTTTTATTTTCAAAATCGAACCTGAAAAAGCTCATAATTTGGCTTTAAATTATTTAAAATTTTTACCTAAATTTTCTTCGCTTTTAAGTTCATCAAAAAATTATGAAAATTTAAATAATTGTGTTTTTAATTTAAATTTTTCAAACCCCGTTGGCATGTCTGCCGGCTTTGATAAAAATGCCGAAATCATAAAATCACTTTTTAATTTTGGTTTTGGATTTGTAGAAGCGGGGACTACAACCCCAGTTGCTCAAGCTGGCAACGAACAACCGCGAATTTTTCGCTTAACTGAAGATCAAGCACTAATTAATCGTCTCGGATTTAACAATTTAGGTGCTAATTATTTTTATGAAAATCTCACAAAAATCAATAAAACTTCCTCACAAATAATTGGCGTTAATATTGGTAAAAATAAAGACACAATTGATTCCGTCGCGGATTATATTTTGCTTCTTGAAAAATTTTATAATTACGCTGATTACATCACTATCAACATCTCGTCGCCTAATACTAAAAATTTACGCGATTTACAAAATGAAGATTTGCTCAATGATTTTTTGCAAAAAATTTCTCAACATAAAAATAATTTGCAAAAAATTTCGCATAAATCAACGCCAATTTTGTTAAAAATCGCCCCCGATCTTGAGTTTGAACAACAAAAAAATATTGCCAAAATTGTTTTAGATAATGCAATCGATGGCGTAATAATTAGCAACACAACAATCGCTCGAGATTTTAATTTAAAAAGCTCTAAATCCCTTGAAATTGGCGGTTTAAGCGGTAAACCACTTTTTGAAAAATCTAATGAAATTTTACGAAATTTTTATCGTTTAACCGAAGGCAGAATTCCGTTAATTGGCGTTGGCGGAATTAATAATGCCGAAGACGCTTATACCAAAATCAAAAATGGTGCATCTTTGATTCAAATTTATTCAGCTTTTATTTATCAAGGATTTTCATTGGTTGAAAAAATTAAAAAACAACTTAGTGAAAATTTAAAAAAAGACGGCTTTAAAAATATCTCCGAAGCCATTGGCTCTAGTGTTAAATAATATAGAACTCGAAAATAAAATCTCATCGCGGATACGGCGATTTACTCGCCGTGAAGGTTCTTTGCGTTAAAAAAATAGCCTAAACGGCTATTTTTAGCGAAGAACGGGATCAGGAGCGAAGGCGACGCAATCCCCGTCGCGGAGTCGTCTTCGAAATCAAAATGAATATTTTGATTGAGAAAAGCGACGAAGCGATTCAACTCAAAGCTAAATTTGCGAACGCAAATTTAATGCGTAGCCGCAGCCCTTGGCTGTAGCGTTAAATAATTATGTCTTTACATGTAAACTTTATTTTAATAAGATTTAAAAAAATTATTTTTTTCATAAATAAAATTAATTCACAAGAAAAATTATATGCCAAATTTAGATAAATTCCGCGATTTAGGTCTCTCGGAAATAATGCTCGAATCACTTCGTAAAAAAGGCTTTGAAGAGCCAACTGCAATCCAAGCAAAAACTATTCCATTTTTATTAAAAAATACCAAAGATTTAATCGGTAAAGCTCAAACTGGAACCGGCAAAACCGCGGCTTTCGGGATTCCAATTATTGAAAATATCGTTTCACAATCAAAAAAAGTTCAAGCTTTAATTTTAGTTCCAACTCGCGAGCTCGCTATTCAAGTGACGGAAGAGCTCAGTTCTTTTGCTGAAAATCAAAAAACTGGCATTGTTGCGGTTTATGGCGGTCAACCAATCGAACGCCAAATCGGTCGTTTGCAACGCGGTGTTGATATTGTTGTCGGCACGCCCGGTCGAATTCTTGACCATTTAGAACGCAAAACTCTCGATATTTCTAAAGTCTCTTTTGTTGTGCTCGATGAAGCTGATGAGATGTTGAATATGGGTTTCGTTGAAGATATTGAAACTATTTTAAAATCATCGCCAAAAACGCGTCGTACCGTTTTGTTTTCGGCAACAATGCCTAGCCACATCGAGCGTTTGGCTAAACAATATATGAATGAATATGAAATCATTTCGGTGATGAGTGACCAAATCAGTCGCGACAATATTCAACAAATGTATTTTGAGGTTTCGCAATCTGATAAATTTGAAGCTTTATTTCGTATCATCGATGTCGAGGACAGTTTTTACGGCATGGTTTTTTGTCGCACCAAAATTGATGCTGATGAAATAGCTCATAAACTCGCTAATCGCGGATGCAGATCCGAAGCCATTCACGGCGATTTATCGCAAGGACAAAGAGAAAAAGTTTTGCAAAAATTTCGCAGTAAACAAATTACTACTTTGGTGGCAACCGATGTCGCGGCTCGCGGTATCGATGTCGATAATTTAACGCATGTTATTAATTATTCACTTCCGCAAGATCCTGAAAGCTATGTCCACCGTATTGGTCGTACCGGTAGAGCAGGCAAAACCGGAATCGCCATTACTTTAATTACTCCTTCGGAATATCGTAAACTTACTTCAATTCAAAGAATCGCTAACGCTAAAATCACTAAACAAAAAGTGCCGAATGTTGCCGATGTAATTGAAAGCAAAAAACAACGAATCAAAGGTGCGATTAATGAAATTATTAAAGCGGGCGGATCGAAAGATTTAGACGCCATCGCCGAAGAAATTTTGAAAGAAAATCCTGACGCCAAAACCGCTCTATCAGCTCTTTTGAAGGTTGCTTTTAAAGATGAATTGAGTGAAAAAAGTTACAATGAAATTCACGACACCGGATCTTATAAAAAGAATAAAGATTTTTATTATGATGATCGTGGAATTTCGGGTTATCGTCCAATCGGCGATCAAGAAAAACGCGGTTATGTTGATCGCAAAGGAACAGCTCGACTCTTTATTGCTAAAGGTCGCAACGACAATATGGATCCACGCAAATTAGTTGAATTTATCGAAAAAACTACCGGCGTAAATCAACGCCATATTGACGATGTCAAAGTTCTCGAAAGTTTTTCATTTTTCGCGGTGCCATTTGAAGATGCTGAAAAAGTTTTACAAATGTTCCAACAAAAATCTGGCGGTAGCAAATCGCTAGTTTCTAGGGCAAAAAAGAAATAAAAAATTATATCATTTTAGGTTTTTAAAGATTATAATTTTTGAATAAAAATTTATAATTTTTAAAAATCAAAATTACTCAAAATGAAACCGATTTTATTATGTA
This sequence comes from uncultured Alphaproteobacteria bacterium, assembly GCA_903959715.1. Lineage (GTDB taxonomy): Bacteria > Pseudomonadota > Alphaproteobacteria > Rickettsiales > UBA1997 > CAILUF01. The sequence continues at coordinate 9,870 of CAJBXX010000060.1, forward strand.
TTTTAGATGGCTTTGGAATTGGCGATGAAGCCAATAAATTCAATGCTATCGCCCAAGCCCAAATGCCAAATTACCAAAGATTTCTAAAGACTTATCCGCATTCGCAATTAAAAACTTCAGGTCTTGCCGTCGGCTTGCCCGTAGGTCAAATTGGCAATTCCGAAGTTGGTCATAGCACAATTGGAGCTGGTCGAGTAATTTATCAAGATTTACCCAAAATTAATAAAGCCATCATTGATGGTGCGCTCGTTGAAAATCCTGACTTACTTAATCTTGTTGCTGATTTAAAAGAAAAAAATAAACCTTGTCATTTAATTGGATTATTTTCCGATGGCGGAGTTCATTCGCATCTTAATCACATTGTTTTTTTAGCAAATTTTTTGGCGAAAAATAATATTGAAGTCTTTATTCATGCCTTTCTAGATGGTCGCGATGTTGCTCAAAAAAGTGCCATCGAATATTTTATTTTAGCTCAAAAAACTCTCGATACAAAAGTTAAATTCGGCACAATTGGCGGGCGTTATTATGGCATGGATCGCGACAATAAATGGGATAGAATTGAGCTTGCAACCGATGCCATAATTTTTGCCAAAGGCGAAAAATTTGCCGATGTTTTTGCCGGCATCGAACATAATTATTCACAAAATATTACCGATGAATTTGTTAAGCCTTTTATTGTTGAAGGCTTTACTGGCATCAATAACGGCGATGGTTTAATTTTTGCGAATTTTCGTGCCGATCGTGCTCGTCAAATTTCGCAAAAACTTTTTGATTTGCGTAAATTTTCGCAAGCTTTGGCTCTTACCGAATACTCAAAAGATCTCAATAATTTTTATAAAATTTTATTTCCGCATCAAAAAATAAAAAATTCTTTGCCCGAAATTTTAGCGACAAATAATCTTACGCAATTACGCATCGCCGAAACCGAAAAATATGCTCATGTCACCTTCTTTTTTTCGTGCGGACGCGAACAAGAATTCGTTGGCGAAGAAAGAATTTTAGTGCAATCGCCGATGGTCGCCACTTACGATTTAAAGCCCGAAATGTCGTCGCAAGAAGTTGGAAAAAAATTAGTCGAAGCCATCGCCTCGGATAAATTTGATTTCATCGTCGTAAATTACGCCAATCCCGATATGGTTGGTCATTCTGGGCTCCTTGCACCTTCAATCAAAGCCTGCGAAGCCATTGACGCACAGCTTGGAATTCTCGAAAAAATTATTCTTGAAAAAAATGGTGCCATGATAATTTCGGCAGATCACGGCAATATTGAATGCATGCTTGACGAAGAAAATCATCCACACACTTCGCATACAACCAATCCCGTGCCATTTATTTTTATTGCTAAAAATTATGGCGATTATAACCTAGAAAATGGCGCTCTCAACGATATTGCCCCTTCGATTTTAAAGCTTTTTAAAATTGCAATTCCGCAAGAAATGGATGGTAAAAATTTAATTATTAATAAAAATTAAAAAAATCATCGATAAAAAACCAAAAATTGAAGATGAAAAACCTGAAAAAAAAGAAGGTTTTTTTAAAACTTTTTTATGGGCTTTGGGTTTTGCCGTTATTTTGCGTTCATTTTTGTTTGAACCTTTTCACATTCCTTCGTCTTCGATGTATCACAATTTATTGATTGGCGACTATATTTTTGTTAACAAATATTCTTATGGTTATAGCCGTTATTCTTTCCCGCTTGGATTTAATTTATTTGAAGGAAGAGTTTTTAAAAAAAT
>CAJBXX010000061.1 GCA_903959715.1 uncultured Alphaproteobacteria bacterium
GACGAGACAAAATCTAATATAATAAAATAAAAAACCCCGAAAAATCAAAAAATTTTATATTTTCAATTTTTAAATCATTTTGATTGCAGATTTTTTTAAGCGTTTTGACATCGTATCTACGAAAGTGACCAATCTTATTATCAAGCTCGCTCCTAAGAAAATTAAACGCGGGAACAACGATTATTAAACAACCATTTTTTTTTAACATTTTTTTAATATTAGCAACAGCCTCAAAATCTTGTTCAATATGCTCCAAAACATTTGAGGAATATATTAAATCATATTTCTCTTCATTTAAAAATTCATTTTGCAGTTTGAATCCTTTTTGTAATAATATAATTTGCGACAACGAACATATTTCAAAGCATTGTGGCTTTATTGAGGTTTTTTTGTAAAAAATTTCTGCCAAAGTTCCAATACCAGCACCAAAATCCAATACCGAATATGATTTTTTATCAATCTTATCAATGAAATGATTTACAATCATTTCATTGTAATTTTTTAAAAATTTATCGATTAATTTTAAATCTTCTAAACCTTGATAATTCATAATTTATTGATGCAATTTAATTTCCAAAACAATTCTCGATTCAAATTCATTTAAATCGATAACCTCTTGTTGATCACTGCCAATTTTTCTAACCGAAACCTTGTTATTCATTGCCTCAACCTTACCAATCACAACGATATATGGCACTTTTTGCAATGAATGTTCACGAATTTTATAAGAAATTTTTTGCGAATCTAAATCGATTTGAACTCTAATTCCAGATGCTTGTAATTTTTTAAAAACCATTTTGGCATAATCATCAAATTCATTAGTGATTGTAGCAACCACAACTTGAACCGGCGCCAACCATAATGGAAATTTCCCAGCATAATTTTCGATTAAAATTCCAATAAATCTTTCTAGACTTCCAAGAATTGCACGATGAAGCATAACGGGACGCTTCTTAGAGCCATCTTGTGCGATATAATTTACATCCAAGCGTTCGGGCAACACAAAATCGACTTGCAAAGTTCCGCATTGCCATTCTCTTTTTAAAGCATCAACTAAAGTAAATTCAAGTTTCGGACCATAAAATGCACCTTCTCCGGGATTAAGTTGATATTCCAAACCCGCATGTTTTATTGCTTGCTCTAAAGCCTTTTCCGCCTTGTCCCACACTTCATCCGAGCCAGCGCGTTTTTCAGGACGCGTTGAAAATTTTACCAAAATAGCGGTGAATCCAAAATCACGATAAACTTCTTTGAGCAATTCACAAAAAGCCAAAGTTTCGTCATTAATCTGATGCTCTTCGCAAAAAATATGAGCATCGTCTTGAGTAAAGGCGCGAACACGCATAATGCCGTGAAGCGAACCCGAAGATTCATTGCGATGACATGAGCCAAATTCTGCCATGCGAAGCGGAAGTTGTCGATAAGATTTTAAATCTTGATTAAAAATTTGCACATGCCCAGGGCAATTCATGGGCTTAACAGCCAGTAAGCGATTTTCACTTTCGGCGATAAACATATTGTCGTGAAATTTTTCCCAATGACCTGATTTTTCCCACAAAACTTTATCGATTAATTGCGGAGTTTTTACTTCGACATAACCATTTTGTTCAATTTTTCTACGAATATAATTTTCGATTTCGCGATAAATAATAAAGCCTTTGTGATGCCAGAATACCGATCCCGTCGCCTCTTCTTGAATGTGAAATAAATCGAGTTGACGACCAATTTTGCGATGATCTCTTTTTTCTGCCTCTTCCAAAACATGCAAATAATTTTTTAAAGATTCCTCACTTTCCCAAGCGGTGCCGTAAATTCTTTGAAGCATTTCATTTTTGGAATCACCTCGCCAGTATGCTCCGGCCACTTTCATCAATTTAAAATATTTGACATGAGAAGTTGACGGCGCGTGCGGTCCACGACATAAATCGATAAAATCACCTTGACGATATAAAGAAATTTTTTGCTCGGCGGGAATTGAAGAAATTATTTCGGCTTTGTATTTTTCACCAATTTTTTCAAAAAATTTAACGGCTTCGTCACGCTCCCACTCTTCGCGCACTAGCTTTTCATCGCGTTTAACAATTTCACGCATTTTGGTTTCGATTTTTTCTAAATCTTCGGTGGTAAAAGGAGTTTTGCGAGCAAAATCATAATAAAAACCATTTTCGATTGCCGGCCCGATGGTTACTTGAGTTTCGGGATAAAGCTCTTTAACCGCTTGTGCCATGATGTGAGCACAATCGTGACGAATAATTTCGAGAGCATCTTTGCCAGATTTTGGCGTAATAATTTCAATTTTACAATCACCTTCAAATTTATAAGATAAATCTCGCAATTCACCATTAACGCGTATCGCCAAAGCAATTTTTGACAAAGAAATTGAAATTGATTTGGCAATTTCAAACCCGCTTATTCCATTTTCAAAACCACGAATAGCACCGTCTGGTAATGTTATATTGATTTCTTTTTTCATGTAATATTTTTATAAGTAAATGATTTTTAATAACAAAATATTGTAAATATTTTTAACAAAATTTACAAATTATTTTTTGCCAATAGATTTTTAAATTTATTTAAAAATTTTTCATAAATTATTATTTATTTTTTAACATTTCTTGATCGATTTCGACTTCTTTGTAAAATTCTTCACCGATTTTTATAGCATCGCGCCCCTTTGAAATTCGCCATTCATTGCTATCACGAAGCGAGAAAATACAACCACAATATTCTTGTTTGTAAAACTCTTCTTTTTTGGCGATTTGATACATTCTTTCCGCCCCTCCCGCTTTACGCCAGTTATATGTCCAATAATTTACGCCATCATAATTTTTTGAAGCGCGAATTCCGCATTCATTGATTTGTTCCATATTTTTCCACCGCGAAATTCCGAGCGAAGAAGTGATGATTTTAAAGCCGTTTTCGTGAGCATAAAGCGCTGTTCTTTCAAACCTCATATCGAAGCATTTAGTGCATCTCTCGCCTCGTTCGGGAGCATATTCCAAACCTTTGGCGCGAGCAAACCAATTTTGCACATCGTAATCGGCATCGATAAAAGGAATTCCAAGTTTTTCGGCAAAACGAATATTTTCATTTTTACGAATTTCATATTCTTTTTTTGGGTGTATATTTGGATTGTAAAAGAAGATCGTTAAGTCGATTTCCGAGGCAATCATGCGTTCCATCAAATCGCCGGCACAAGGGGCACAACAGCTATGCATCAAGACTTTATTATCACCAAATTCTTCAGGAATTTTTAGATTATATTCCTCGTTTTTATTGAAATTATTCATTTTTAATATTCATAAATTTGAAAATAATGGCAAATAAATCAATTTTATTTTTAAAATAATTTTATAAAATTCCTTAAAGATAAACTTTAATACATTTTTAAAATATGCCCGAACTTCCCGAAATCGAAACAATAAGAAAAGGTCTCGAATTTATCAAGAATAAAAAAATTGAAAAATTTTTTCGCTCCGAATACAAATTAAGAATCGATAATGATTTAGATTTTGAGCAATTAATTAATCAAAAAATTTTAGCAATTTATCGCCAAGCGCGTTATTTATTAATCGATTTATCGAACAATAAAACCTTGGTTTTGCACCTAGGCATGAGCGGTCGCATCACTTTAAATAAAAATTTTCATAAATTAAAACACGATCATTTTGCGTGCTATTTATCAAGCGATGAATGGTTGATTTACAACGATCAGCGTCGATTTGGCTTCGTTGATTTAATTAAAACCGACGAAATTTCAAATCATAAAATGCTTAAAAATCTTGGCGTTGAACCACTTTCACTAGATTTTAATGATAAATATCTTTATGCACAACTTAAAAATAAAACATCGAACATTAAAACAACAATGATGGATAATAAAATCGTCGTTGGCGTTGGTAATATTTATGTCAATGAATCGCTGTTTGATGCCCGAATTTCCCCACTTCGCGAGGCAAATTCCTTAAATAAAAATGAAATAAAAAAACTTGTTGAATCGATTAAAAAAATTATCGCCAATGCCATTGAAATGGGCGGTTCTTCAATAGCGGATTATCAAAATGCCAAAGGCGAACTCGGTTTTTTTCAAAATTTACACAAAGTTTACGATCGCCATAATCAAAAATGTTGCAATTGTGATTGCAATATTGAAAGAATTATTCAAAATCAAAGGTCATCATTTTATTGCAAATTTTGTCAAAAATAACTTAATTTCACATGATTTTTTTTACTAAAAATTTTTCTAAATTTTTCTTGGTTTTTTGCTTAACATTTACTTTAAATTCCTGCAATTTTTTTAATAAAAAATCAACGGATTTATCAGCAAAAATCTCAGCTGATTTTATTAATGGAAGCCTTGATATTCCTATTGCCAAAGGTTTAGAAATAATTTCTGATGAAGAAATTGAATTCGATAGTTCCTCGGGCAGTTTTTCATCATCAACTTATCAATCAAAAAACTCGATTGAATCAATCAAAAAATTTTACGCCGAAACCTTGCCTCAAATGGGTTGGGATTTAGTTGAATTTTCCAATCATTCTTCAATTTTTAAAAGAGAAAATCAAACTCTCAAAATCGAATTTTCCAAATCACAAAAACAAACTTTAGCAGTTTTTATTTTGACGAATTAAATTTATTGTAAAAAACATTTACAACTATATTGACAACAATATTTACAATTTATAAAATAATTAAAAAAAATAATTGTTTAAATATAATTTTAAAATGAACACTAAATTTAAAAACCTCATCAAAAAACATCAAATCTCGCAATCAAAACTTGCACAAATCATCGGAGTTTCACGCCCAACGCTTACC
>CAJBXX010000062.1 GCA_903959715.1 uncultured Alphaproteobacteria bacterium
TAGGCAACAAATTAATGTTAATCGAAAAAATAATTTCCAAATCATGATTATCGAGGTTCGCATTGGCAAAAATAAATATAAATTGAATTGTCGTCCCGACGAAAGCGAAAATATTTTAGAATTTGCCGACCGCCTTGACTCCAGGGTCAAAGAGCTTCAAGAAAATATTGAAGATGTCAATGAAGCTCATTTATTAGTGATTGCCGGCTTAATGCTTGAACAAGAATTACAAGATAAAACCGATCAAATGTCGGGTGAATTAAAACAACAATTATACAGCGAAGACGATCTCTACGAGGCCTTGAGCGAGCAAATGGAAAACATTACAAACTATGTTAAAAAAATTACCGCAAAAATTGAAAATTTGTGAAAGAAATAATTGAAAAAAAACAACAATTAAGAAAAATTTTTCGTGAAAAAAGAATGGCTTTAAGCCTAGAGCAAAGCCAAAAGATGTCGAAATTAATTGCCGAGAATTTTATAAATTTTTTACTCAAAAATAATATTGATTTTAAAAATAAAATTTTTGGATCATTCGTTGCCACTAGATTTGAAGCATCTCCAAGCCATATTGAAGAATTTTTAAAAAATCATAATTGCAAAATTTGTTATCCAAAAATTATCGAAAATAGCAAAGTTTTACAATTTATTTATAACGCCCAAAGCCATGATTTTGTATGCAACACGCGTTTCCCAAAAATTTTTGAACCCGCAAATGGTGAAATATTAATTCCTGATTATTTACTAGTGCCATTATTATCTTTTGATGATAATTTGCAAAGATTAGGCATGGGCGGAGGCTTCTATGACAACACAATTGAGGATTTAAAAATCAAAAATCCCAATTTGAATAGTTTTGGTATAGCATTTGACTCACAGCACTCAAAACAAGCTTTGCCAACATTAAAAACCGATTCAGCCCTTGATTTTGTAGTCACCAACGCAAATATTTTTATCGCAAAGTAATTATTGACTGATTGCGTTAACTAAAAAAAATGCAAAAAATACAAATAAATACTTGCTTAAAAAAAATTGCTGTATAATTTTATCACCTATGACTTGTTTTGTTTCTAGTAAACACTTGATATAAAACGGGTTAAAAAAATTAATATTAATCATAAAGATCAATTTTATGCACAAAACAGACTTAATTAAAGAAATTGCTAATCACACTGGACTTTCACAAAAAGATGCAGGCGCGTCTTTGGAAGCCTTCTTAAAAACCGTTGGTAAAGCTTTGAAAAAAGGCGATTCTGTTACTTTAATTGGCTTCGGTACTTTTAAAGTTGTTAAAACAGCTGCCAGAAAAGGTCGCAACCCACAAACTGGTAAAGAAATTACCATTAAACCATCTAAAAGAGTTAAATTCTCTGCTGGTAAAGCATTAAAAGATTCTGTTAAATAGTTTCTTTATTAAAAAACCCTTGCGTTAATGAATGTAAGGGTTTTTTAATTTTTTTTAAAAAAATTTTATAAAATTGTTAATAAAATTCTTTTAAAAAAAAATTATTCTTTTAGAATAGTTTTTGTTCGAGTTTTTGATTAAATATTTTTGTTTAATCATCAAATATTTAAAATGGGTGATTAGCTCAGTTGGTAGAGCATCTCCCTTACAAGGAGAGGGTCGGCAGTTCGAGCCTGTCATCACCCACCATTATAAAATTAAAGTTTTTGCTAAAAAAATTTGGTTTTTTATTTTATAATTCTTTTCCCTTTGGGGGTGTAGCTCAGTTGGTTAGAGCGCTTGCCTGTCACGCAAGAGGTCGCGAGTTCAAGTCTCGTCACTCCCGCCATTAAATTTAAATCAATCAATTCAGCAACTACGTTGGTTAGAGCGCTTATCTGTCACGCTGGTAGGTCGCGAGTTCAAGTCTCGTCA
>CAJBXX010000063.1 GCA_903959715.1 uncultured Alphaproteobacteria bacterium
CGACTTATTTTAATGAAAAAATTATAATCTGATTGATAAAAATTTTTTACAAAAAAAATAATTCAAAACATGAAAAAAAATCTTTTAAAAATCTTAACAATTTTATTTATGATGTCATTTTTCTCAACGAGCTCTAAGGCTGATAATGCCAAATCCGGCGATGTTTATCAATTTTCTTTCATTAATTTTGATGAAACAAAAATTAATTTAGCCGATTACAAAAACAAAGTTTTGTTAATCGTTAATACCGCTTCGAAATGCGGATTTACTAAGCAATATGAAGGTTTGGAAAAAGTTTATCAAAAATATAAAGACCGCGGATTAATGATTATCGCGGTTCCGAGCAATAATTTTGGAAGCCAAGAACCGGGGACCAACGCTGAAATTCAAAAATTTTGCAAATATAATTATGGCGTCAATTTTTTAGTAACGCAAAAAGAAATTGTAGTTGGAAAAAACGCTCATCCATTTTATGTTTATGCTAGTGAAAAGCTCGGTGCTCTAGCATCACCTAAATGGAATTTTCATAAATATTTAGTTGGTCGCGACGGCAAATTAGTCGATTATTATATTTCCAGCACCGCTCCCGAAAGTGAAAAAATTATTAACGCAATTGAAAAAGAATTGAATAAATAATTTATGAAAAAACCTTCGATTGCAATTATTGGAGCTGGATTTTCGGGAATAATTTTAGCGCAAAAATTAAAAAATATTGGCGAAGTAAAAATTTTTGAAAAAGCCCGTGGAGTAGGTGGCAGAATGGCTTCTCGCACTAAGGATGATTTTACTTTTGATTTCGGAGCGCAATTTTTTTATGCCAAAACCGCAGAATTCCAAGAATTTTTAAAACCATTTATTGAACAAAAAATTTTAAATTCTTGGTGTGGAAATTTTGTTGAAATAAATGATTATAAAATCACTTATCAACGACAATGGCCCGCAGAAAAAAATCATTTCGTGCCGTCGCCAAAAATGAATCAACTTTGCAAAGAATTGTCGCGAGACCTTGATATATCTTTCCAAACTCGTGTTGCTAAAATTGAAAAAAATGGCAAAAAATGGCAAATTTTTGACGATAAAAATATTTTTTTAGGTGAATTTGATTGGTTATTTTTTTCAATTCCGGCACCGCAATTATTAGATTTAATTCCGGCTGAATGTAATTTTTTTGAAGCGACAAAAAATGTTAAAATGCTCGGCTGTTTTGCCTTGATGCTCGGGCTAGAAAAGCCCTTAAATTTTAATTACGACATTGCATTAGTTAAAAATTCGATAATTTCTTGGATTAGCGCGGAGAGTTCAAAACCGCAACGAAAAAATTCGGCATCATACACGATTTTAGCTAGAAATGATTGGGCCCAGGACAATATGGAAAATGATATTGATAATGTTAAAAATCAACTCATTGATGAATTTGCAAAAATAATTCAACAACCAATTGCTGGTATAATTCATCAAGATATTCATCGTTGGCGTTATGCTAATATCGCTAAGCAAAAAAATAATGTAAAATTTTTTCTTGATAATAATATGCAACTCGGAGCGTGCGGAGATTGGTTTATCCATGGTCGCGTCGAGGCTTGTTATTCAAGCGCTTCGGCACTTTTTAATGAAATTTCTAAAAATTTAAAATAACTTTTGCAATTGAAAAATTCACTAAAAAATTTTGAAAAAATTAAAGAAGATTTGCTTTCGACTTATCAAAATATTGCAC
>CAJBXX010000064.1 GCA_903959715.1 uncultured Alphaproteobacteria bacterium
AGCCAAGGCGACGCAATCCCGGGGGCAAGTCCTTTTTGAAGAAAAGGACGAAGCCAAGGCGACGCAATCCCGGGGGCAAGTCCTTTTTGAAGAAAAAGACGAAGCTAAGGCGACGCAATCCCGGGGGCAAGTCCTTTTTGAAGAAAAGGACGAAGCCAAGGCGACGCAATCCCGGGGGCAAGTCCTTTTTGAAGAAAAGGACGAAGCCAAGGCGACGCAATCCCGGGGGTAAGTCGTCTTCTAAATCAAAATGAAATTTTCAATTGAGAAAAGCGACGAAGCCAAGCGAAGCGGGTCCCCGGCGCGAGTTATTTTCGAAAAAAAAGGCGAAGCGTTGACCAGCAAAAAAAATTTTATAAAAAAGTCAATTTCTTGATCTAAATCAAGTTTTGAAAGTGGAAAAATTCATATTTTAGATTGTAATTTCCTGACCCAAATCAAGTTTTCGAGTCTAAAATTTGACTTAAATCAAGTTTTCATTTTAAAACTTTTATTATTTGATTTTAATCAATTTTCTTAAATCAAATTCTTGACCCAAACCAAGTTTTGAGAGCTGAATAATTGACTTAAATCAATTCCTGCCGAGGCTTTTTATATCTCTATCCAATCAATATTTTAGATTGTAATTTCTTGACTTAAATCAAGTTTTTTAAAATAAAATTATGATATTTTAAAAGATTTTTTAATTGAAATTTTTGACATAAATTAAATCATAAAAAACACAAAAAAACCTCTTATCAAAAGACTAAAATTATTGACATAAATCAATTTTAACAATTTGGAATTTTACAATTTTTAATCAAAATCAAAATTCGCCTCTACTAGCTTGAGGACTCAAGCTCACTTTTCTGGACTCTTCCGCTCTAGGACTAAGAGATCCCGAAGGTGAATCTTTTCTTGGCGGTGATTGTTCTCTGCTTGCAGTCACAATTCCCCAACCCGGATAAGGGAAATCATTTCCTAATCTTCTTTCTTCAGTCGCAACAACGGAACCCTTTTCGAGATCAACTACCAGTAAAGTTTTTGAACTATCAATTCCTCCGGGATGTTTAATTATTTGCTTTTTTTCATCATAAAATTCGTCACCGCAATCTTTAACGACCCTCTTGAAAGCCTCATCTTCTTGCCACATTTTATAAATCTGTTTGCCAATTTTCATCATTCCATCAAGATTTGTCCAATAACCACAACCAGCAGTTCCGGTAATGTGTGGTGCGATTGGATCGTCTGAGTGACAAACTGCATCAGCAGGTTTTTGTGCGGAAAATTTTTCAACGCCAGCGGGAATAATTAGAGTTTCTTTAACAATTTCCTCGAAACTTTTATGATCACCTTCCATTTTATTTTTGTTGTAATGATGCTCCGCACTCAATGATGACAGCATTATTCCTAGATCGCTATATTTCGATTTGCCATATTCATAGGTTTCAGTTTCAGCATATTTCAAATAATCTTGAGGCGATTTCGGCGCTATAACCTCTTCACCTTTTTCTAGCTGTTGCCTTACATAGCCAGAATAGCCATTAACTCCATAGCCTAATTCTCTAACTCCGAAGCCAGCTTGCCCTTCTTTAAGTTCGGGATCAAGATAGCCACCAAGTCCTGATTTATGAGTAAGGACATCGCGCAGAGTTACATTATTTTCTTCTAGATGTTTTAAAATTTCTGCGGGCAATTTTTTCAGTGTCGCTTCAGATAATTCCAATTTTTGATCAAGTGCTTCTTCTGGAATTATTCCATCGGCAATCATTTTGCAAATCGTTACGCCACCAATTAATTTAGAGACAGAATGAGTTGCAAAGCTATTATCACCCGGATCTTGTTGCGTTCCTTTGTGATAATTTGATATTCTTGTTTGATTGCCATTGCCATCGTCAACCACCGTCACGCCACGAAAATCAATATCATCGCAATATTTTTGCATTGATTCTTGACCTAGATCTTTTGGCTTGATAACTGCAAATCCATCCTTATCCCAGTTAAAGTTAACCAGATTTTCATCTTTTAGTTTTGAAAATAAGGCAGATAGTTTCTCTCTATCTTTCATCGCATTATCCAGCTCGTCTTTTTCAACTGATAAGCTAGTTGCAAGGCGAGATAAAAAGTTTATTTTTTTTTCTTCGTCAAGCGAATCCAACTTATCAATATTAGCTTGAGCAAAAGCATCGCACATTTGCGATTTGAATTCAGGAGTAAGAGTTAAATTTTCTTGAGGATTATCAATTTTAGAAAAATCTGACGGCATAATTGCATTAAATTAAGTTATTATAAAATAATTTATCGTTAATCTAAATTGCCGTCAGTTTAAAAAGCAATTTTTTGTTGAAAAAATTTGATTTAAATTGCAAAGTTTGATTTGCGAAAGAAAAATTTTTACCAAATATTTTAGTCAATTTAATCCTCAAAAAAATATATGATAACATCTCTCTACACCGCTTTACTGGCATTAATCTTGATTTTTTTGTCGATAAAAATTATTCAA
>CAJBXX010000065.1 GCA_903959715.1 uncultured Alphaproteobacteria bacterium
CTATGCCCTGAGAAATTCCCGCAATCAAAACACCAATTATCAATAAAACAACCGAGATTTCAATGAGTGAGAAGCCTTTATTTCGGCGAAAAATATTAAGATTATTGGTTTTTTTATGGGAAAATTTCATATTAATTTTTTAATTTTAATGTAAATTATAAATGCATGTTTTCACCAACCGCATCAATAAACTCTTCGGTATAAAGATAATCCTTTCCATGTTCAACTTTACTGCCACGAATACAAATCGCTAAATCTTTGGTCATTTTGCTGGCTTCGACCGTGTCAACGCAAGCCTTTTCAAGCTTTTTGGCAAAATCGATTAAATCGTGATTGCCGTCGAGTTTGCCACGAAATTCTAAACCTCGGGTCCAGGCAAATATTGAGGCGATTGGGTTCGACGAAGTCGGATTGCCTTTTTGATATTCGCGAAAATGTCGCGTAATCGTGCCGTGCGCCGCCTCGGTTTCCATAATTTTGCCATTTGGCGTAATTAAAACCGAAGTCATCAAGCCTAGAGAGCCAAAGCCTTGAGCCACTGAATCCGATTGCACATCGCCATCATAATTTTTGCAAGCCCAAATAAAATTGCCCGAAGATTTCAAGGCAAAAGCCACCATATCGTCAATCAAGCGATGCTCGTAAGTGATTTTTTGCAAGGCGAATTTTTCTTTAAATTCTGCTTCGTAAATTTCGGCAAAAATATCTTTAAATCGTCCATCATATTTTTTTAAAATGGTATTTTTGGTCGATAAATAAAGTGGCCATGATTTTTGCAAAGCCATGTTGAAGCATGATCTGGCAAAGCCTCGAATCGATTCATCGACATTGAACATCGCCAAAGCAACGCCACTTGATTTATAGTGATGAACTTCATGTTCAATCACCGTTCCGTCATCGCCTTGAAATTTAATTGTCAATTTTCCTTTCGATGGAATCAAAAAATCCGTCGCTTTATATTGGTCGCCGAAGGCATGTCTGCCAACGATAATCGGCGTTTGCCAATTGCCAACCAAGCGCGGAACATTTTTGCAAACTATCGGTTCACGAAACACCGTGCCGTCGAGAATGTTGCGGATCGTGCCGTTGGGCGATTTCCAAATTTCTTTAAGATTAAATTCTTTCTTGCGCGCTTCGTCGGCCGTGATTGTAGCACATTTTATACCGACGCCAAATTCAGCGATGGCATTGCCGGCATCGATGGTGATTTGGTCGGAGGTTTTGTCGCGATTTTCAATCGACAAATCGAAATATTTAATATTTAAATCAACAAAAGGCGTAATTAATTTTTGCTTGATCGCATGCCACATAACGCGCGCCATCTCATCGCCATCAATTTCAACAATCGGATTTTTTACGGAAATTTTTTTCATAATTGATTTAAAAAGATTGGTGGGTGGTAGAAGACTCGAACTTCCGACCTCTACGATGTCAACGTAACGCTCTAACCAACTGAGCTAACCACCCCGATTTCTAAAAGCTTAGATTTAATTTAGTTTATAAAAATAATTTTACTTTTACGAATCTAATTAAATTAACTTTTTTTAATAAATCAACTTCTTAAAAAATATTTTAAATAATCGAAGATAAAAAAATTTAAAATATTTAAAACAATTATCAATAGTTTTAAATATTGATAATTGTTTTAATATCTATCAATTTAAAAATACATGATATTTAGGGAATTATTATAATCTATTACCCGCCCTAGAAAATCCTCTAATACAACTAAAACAACCTGAAGTTTTTACTTCTGGACTTGGAGGTCGAGCTATTTCAATTCGCTCTTGCATAGCCTCACTTCCAAAACTAAAGGAGGCATTGGCATCGACAGTAACGGAAGCAGATCCACCACCAAAACTCGAAGCAATAGAACCACCAGCACCACGAGATCCTAATCCAGCTCCGGACTCATCAAAACTAATTGAGGCAATAGCAACGCCATCAGGTCGAGCACCAGCACCAAAAAATGAGTCGGAAGGACTAGGTCTAACTCTCGACGCTTCAAACCCCACAAAGGAGGTAGTAGTAGCACCACCTCCAAAACTAAGGGAGGCATCAAGATCAAAAGCACCAGCGGAAGGATGTCCAGCACCACCTCCAAAACTAAGGGAGGCATCAAGATCAAAAGCACCAGCGGAAGGATGTCCAGCACCACCGCCAAAACTCGAAGCAGTTGTACCACC
>CAJBXX010000066.1 GCA_903959715.1 uncultured Alphaproteobacteria bacterium
ACAAGCTAAATCGACATTCATTGTTGATAAGATCTTCTTATCAATTTTGATTTCTTGATAAATTTTAATTATAGTGAAAGAGAATTCTTTTATCTCAACACTTACTTCAATTTCATCATCTAAAATTGCGGGTGAAAGATATTCAATTTCGCATCTTCGCACCACAAAACCAATATTTTCTTCTTTGGCTAATTTTTGTTGCGAAATGCCTTTGGCTCTGAGGAAGTCGGTGCGAGCTCTTTCATAAAATTTAAGATAATTAGCGTAATAAACAATGCCTCCGGCGTCGGTATCTTCAAAATAAACGCGATATTTAAAACTATTCATGAATAATTCCAATTTGTGCCGAACAATTCGGCGTTTCGTAAACTTTAATGCCAACACATTTTATTGGATAATTTACAAAAAGTTGCGGGCAAATATCTTGAAGCAAATGTTTGGCGATGTTTTCTGCTGTAGGGTTTTCTGTCATATAATAAATTTTTTGTCCAGTAATTTGCGAAATATTTTCGCCTAAATTTTTATCTTTTTCATTTAAAATTGTGGTGTGATCAAAATTATCATCGATCCATTTCCCCAAGATTTCGCGAATCGCTCCAAAATCAATAACGCGACCGATTTTATCAAGTTCTTTAGCCCCAAAACTGGCTTCCACCACATAACGATGACCATGTAACATTTTACATTTGCTTTCATGCTCCATAACGCGATGGGCACTATCAAATTCAAGTTTACGAGTACAAATTATCATTAAATAAATATTTGTTTTGAAAATTTTTTTTTCGATAATAACATATTGAATCAACAATTTCAACCTTAGAATTCATGCAAGAAATTATCGAAAAACTTAAATTCAACGAGGCGGGGCTTATTCCCGCGGTGGCTCAAGATGTTCATAGCAAAGAAATTTTAATGTTAGCGTGGATGAATCTCGAAAGTATTCAATCTACAATCTCTAGCGGTTACGCCACATATTATTCGCGCTCAAGAAAAAATTTATGGAAAAAAGGCGAGACCTCAGGACATTTACAAAAAATTATTCACATCACCGCCGATTGCGATTTTGATTGCATTTTGCTCGAAGTTGAGCAAACCGGAAATGCTTGCCACACCGGTGCCAAGACCTGTTTTTTTAATGAAATAATTTTATAAAAAGGCGATTTCTTGATTTTGTTTTTAATCGACAATTTTTTTCAATTTATCGAAAAATAGCCCCTCACCCTAACCCTCTCCCCGCAAGCGGGGAGAGGGGATTAGATGGATTGTTTTTGTAGTTAGAAACAAAAAAAATCAGAGAAAGTTTTATAATTATTGAAGAGAGTTTTTAATTTATTTTTTAAAAAAAATCGTCGCCGTAATCACCATAATACACTCTCCCCACAAGTGGCTTACACCCTTACAAATTTATACAAACTCTTAAAAAGCTTCAGGCTCTAGCTCCCCCCTTGAGGGTTATTTGCGTTAAAAAAATAGCCTAAACGGCTATTTTTAGAGAAGAACGGGATTAGGAGCGAAGGCGACGCGGTCCCTG
>CAJBXX010000067.1 GCA_903959715.1 uncultured Alphaproteobacteria bacterium
GTTTTTTGGTGGCTTTGGTATTATTGGTCAACCCCACATCATGACTAGCTTCATGGCGATGTCAAAACCCGAAGATATTAAAAAAATTCGCCTTTATTACTACAATTGGTATGCGATTTTTTTCATTTTAACAATTTTAACGGGAATGATTTCGCGAGTTTTAATTCCCAACTTTGCTGGCTACGATCCCGAACTTTCTTTGCCAATTTTATCGCAAATGGTTTTGCCAAAATTCCTGATAGGATTTATTTTAGCGGGAATTTTTTCGGCAACAATGTCAACGGCGGATTCGCAGATTTTATGCTGTTCGGCAACAATTACCAACGACTTAATTAAAAATCGCAAAAAATCTTATTTAGTTGCCAAAATCTCAACAATTTTTATGACTTTTGTCGCGTTAACTATCGCTTTAGTTGATAATCAAAGCGTTTTTTCTTTGGTGATGTATGGCTGGCTGGCTTTAGCCTGTAGCTTTACGCCCGTTATTATTATTTATTCAATCGAAAAAAATCCAACGCAAAATTTAATAATTTCAACAATGTTAATTGGTTTTTTATCGATGATGTTTTGGCGTTTCATGGATTTAGGAGATGTCCTTTACGAAGCGGGAATTGGCATTCCGTGTGCCATGTTTTATTATTTAATGTGGAAAATTTTTTTAAAAAAATCTTACAAAAATTACTTTAAAAAATAGTTTTTTAAAATTAAAATTTATTATTAAAAACTAACCAAAAAAATATCTAAAAATTTTTTTTAAAAAATGAAGCAAGCAAAAATTTTAATTATTGCCGGATCGGATTCTTCGGGTGGCGCCGGCATTCAAGCCGATATTAAAACCGCCACCGCCCACAAGGTTTATAGCTCAACGGTCATTACTGCTTTAACGGCTCAAAGCACGCAAAAAGTTCATGCCATTCATGATGTGCCGATTGATTTTTTACGCAAACAAATCGATGTTGTTTTGGATGATATTCCATTCGATGCCATTAAAATTGGCATGCTTTCATCGGTTGAAATCATTGATTGCGTCGCCTTAGCTTTAAAAAGTAAATTTAAGAAAATTCCGATAATTCTTGACCCTGTCATGGTCGCGACTTCGGGCGATATTTTACTTCAAAAAAATGCCATTGAAAATTTGAAGAAAAAATTAATTAGCAAAGCTTTTATCGTCACTCCAAATATTGATGAAGCGCAAATTTTGAGTGGTATGAAAATTCGTAATCTTAGCGAAATGCGCGACGCATGTTCGCATATTAAGAATCTTGGTTGTGAGGCGGTTTTAATTAAGGGTGGACATTTAACTTTTGCCGATGGAAAAATCCACAGTTTGTTGCTCGATTATGATGATGAATTTCACATTATTTCTAACAAAAAAGTTGGCACTAAAAATATTCATGGAACGGGTTGCACCCTTGCCAGCGCTATTGCTTCGAATATTGCGAAAAAAATCGATTTAGTGTCAGCGGTAAAAAAAGCTAATGATTATGTTTATCGTTGTGCTTCGGCAAATATCAAAGCGGGGAAGGGGAGTTTGGTTTTAAAACATTGGTAAAATATCGTTTAAATCTTAAATGATTGAATTGTTAATTTTTTTATGTCGCACCAAAGCAAATCTAAATTTCAAATCATTTCCATTTCTGTAGGCGCAACTCTTGAACTACTAATTCTTCTTGTTACGGATGATGGTCTAAGGCATGAAAATATAGAATTAGGCTGTGCAATAACAAATTCAGTATCTAATGCGGGTGGAATTATTGAAGAAGAATTAGGGGTAATAAACCGCCTTAACTTGTCTTTAATTATATTTTCTGTTGATTGAGTGCGATCTTCCGCTCCAAGCGAAGAATTTGTTTGTTCGGAGTTTAGTGTGGATAAATTTATTAATTCTCCAGAAGATTTGTTTTTTAAAAAATCTCGCAAACCATCTTTATTCTTGATAACATTATCAATAATCGGAGCGATAAAAGAGGCATGCTCATTGTTTTTTAAATAAATTGCTAACATTTTAGATTTTTTTTCATCCGAAGTTAAAACAGATTTTGTTTTTGAAGAAAATTCTGAGGCAACGAATTTTAAAAATAACAAACAATTGGCAACTTCTTTATTAATATCTCCATCCCGCCTCGCTTCTTGAGCTGGATTTTCTAATCTTGTTTCTGAAATATCAATTGGAACATTTGTTGTTGGATTCGAATCGTTGGTGAGAGATTGAAGCACATTAGCATTTTCTTTATCAAACCTAATTTGTCTTAAATTTTGATCTCTAATTTCAATTTCTTTGGGATCGGTAATTTTTTTAATTAATTCTTTTATTTCGGGCGTGAAGCTAGAATGATCAAATTTTAATTCTTTTTTTGAAAAAAAGCTTGGTAAGCTAAAATTATTTTTTTGTTTTAAAAAACTTGTATCAGCACCGCCATTAAATAAAGCCTTAACGACTTCGACATTACCAATTATTTGACGACGAGTTTCATCATCATCATCGTATCTCTTAATTAATTCGAAACTACCATTATGACAAGCGAAATCAAGGGGGGTTTTTCCGTTTGCAAAGGCTTTGGTTAAATCAATTTCTTGTTTTTCAAGTAAAGCCTTAACAACTTCGGCATGACCATTTTTACAAGCTACAAAAAGAGGTGTTGCTCCATCTTTATCGGGACTATTTAAATTAGCCCCTGCTTCAATCAAAGTTTTAACAATTTCGACATGACCATTTTCGCAAGCTACAAAAAGAGGTGTTGCTAAATATATATCGGGACTATTTAAATTAGCCCCTGCTTCAATCAA
>CAJBXX010000068.1 GCA_903959715.1 uncultured Alphaproteobacteria bacterium
AATTCGAGATCGCCAATAAAAAAACTATCTTGTTGTAATTTTTTATCCAAAATAAACATAAATTTGTTTGAGAATTTAATTTTATAAATAGAATCACAACTTGAATCTTATATCAATTATATTTTTTTTGAAGTGCTAAAATCACTAATTATTAACAACATTGTTTTGATTGACAAAGCAGAAATTGAGTTTGAAAAAGGCTTGTGCATTTTGTCGGGCGAAACCGGTTCGGGCAAATCAATTTTACTCGACTCTCTTGGTTTAGCGATTGGCTTTAGATCTAACAGTCGCTTGATTGGAAGCCATGAAAATAAATCATCGGTTACCGCCGAATTCGATATTTCTTCAAATCCACAATGCCAAGAAATTTTATCTACAAATGAAATTATTAATTCGGATAATCCCCATCAGCTCATTATCCGACGCATTCTTTCTGAAAATATTTCAAGCAAAGTTTTCGTAAATGATGTATCGATTAGCGTAAATTTGCTCGCCAAAATTGGCGAAAGTTTAGTTGAAATTCACGGTCAACATGAGCAACGCGGGCTTCTAAATTCAACGAATCACCTAATAATTCTTGATGAATTCGCTTCTAATCAAAACTTAACCAAAGATTTAAAAAAAATTTACGACGAACTTTCAAAAATTGATAATGAAATATTTGATTTTGAAGAAAAAAAATCGGCAATTACACGAGAAAAAGATTATCTCGAACATGTGATAAATGAAATTAACGATGCTCAAATTTTTGAAAATGAAGAGCAAATTTTAGTACAAAAAAAAGATCAATTAATCGCCAAAGAGAAAATTTTAAATTTTATTTCCGACATAAAAAATTCCTTGACGGAAGCAAGCTCTAGCTTATTCCAATCGCAAAAAGTTTTATCACGAAATCATAATTTAGTTGAAAATTTTTTAAAAAATGAAGTTGAAAATTTTTTTACATTAAGCGAAAAAAACGATAATCACATTAGCGATATTGAAAATTCTATTAAAAATCTTGAACAAATTTGCAAAGAGATAAACTCTTCGCAAGATTCCAAAGAAGAAATCGAAGAAAGATTATTTGTGATTCGCAATTTAAGTCGAAAATTTAATTGCAATTCCAATGAATTGCAAAAATTATTATTGGATTGCCAAGCAAAACTCAAAAATTTAAATCACGAAGAAAAATTGTCACAAGACTTGATTATCAAGCGTCAAGACTATTTCGAAAAATATCAAAAAATCGCTCAAGATTTAAGTAAAAGACGCAAAAAATCCGCTTTGGAATTAGCCAAAAAAGTTGAAGATGAACTTGAATTTCTTAAAATGGCGGGAACAAAATTTTTAGTAGAAATTAGTGAAAATAAATCATCAAATGTCGAAGAAAAAAATTCTTCTCAATCAAAAAATTATTTTCCAAATGGCTCCGAGAAGGCTATTTTCAAGGCCTCGCTTAATAAAAATAATTTTGATGAGATTGCTAAAATTGCTTCGGGCGGAGAATTGTCGCGATTCATGTTGGCACTAAAAGTTGCATTGATTGATGTTAAATCGGTACCAACTATAATTTTTGATGAAATCGATACCGGAGTAAGCGGAAGCACTTCAGACGCTATCGGCAAAAGATTAAAAACACTCGCCAAAACTTTACAAATTTTAGTGGTAACTCATCAACCGCAAATCGCTTCAAAAGCGGATTCGCATTTAAAAATTAGTAAAAGCGAAGTTGCGGGCAAGGTTAAAACTAAAATTACAATTCTCGATAAAGATTCAAGAATAAATGAAATAGCGCGCATGCTTTCGGGCGAGGAAATAAGCCCAGAGGCGATATCGGCATCAAAAAAATTATTGGAAGAAAAATAGGTTTTTGAAAATTTTGATCAAAAAATGAAGAAGTTAAGCTGGTTTTTTGGGCTTGAATGCTAAAATTAAAAACGAAAAGGATCGAAGAATAATAAAATTCTCCTCGATCGCTAATCGATTTATATATAAAGATTAAATATTTGTTTTAACAACTGGGATCGAGAATTTTTTACCGAGATAAGCTTCAACATTTTGTCTATCGGCATTATTTAAACTAGATGAAAACACTATTACCTCATAGATCTCGACTCCAGATAATCCGCCAATTCTGAAAGTTCCAGAAAAAGAATTGGTTGCTGTATTTGCGTTAGCTACCGCAGTTCCACCAGTTTCTCCATTTATAAATAATTTATTTCCAACTGAGTCTTTTAGCGCTGAAACTATGATTAAATTCTTTTTAGATTGAGATGATGTACTCAAAATATCAGCAGTTGTAGCGGCTCCGCTAATGAAAGAGAATTTAACATTACCATTGACATCCAAGGCAAGTTTTATTTCTTTACCAACGGCACAAGCAAAGGTAGGTGTCGCCGTAGAATCATACGGGCAAAAATTGAGCAATTCTGTTACCGCACTTTTAGGTTTTAAAACCATAAAAATAGTGGCGTTAGCGCTCGAAAAAATTTGAGTTGAAGAGTATGAAGCAACCGTTGATGAAGATTCAGAATTGTAAGGTAAGAAATAATCGGTATCGACGGCCGAAGAAGTAAAGCCTATCGCCGGCATGTTATCTTGTCCAAATTCAACATATTTTGGAGTTCCAGTTTTTTTAAAAATCAATTTCGACGAAGCTTGAGGATTAACATCGCGCCAAATAGAAATAGCGGTCGTATCATATCTTTCTTTATCAAGCAATGATTCGGTAAGGGTTGTTTCTAACCACAAAGAAAGGCTTGGCATGCGATTAACTTTAGCTCCTTTGGTTAAAGAGCGACCAGTTTTTAAATTGGCATCGAAAATCATATCGCTAGCTTTGGAAATTCCCGCTATCAATAAACCAACTATTAGAACTACAATTGAAATTTCAACCAATGAAAATGCTTTTCTAGGATTTTTATTTAAATTTTTCATTTTGATTTTTATTTTTGATTACAAATATTTTATAACATGTCGATTATTGAATTACAAAATTTATAAAAGACAATAAATATTTCGTTAAGGACGCGATGATTAAATTTTTTGAAACATAATTAAGAAATTCCCAACCAAATAAACAGAAAAATAACTAATAAAAACGCCTTGACTTAAGAGTTTATTTAAATCAAAATGCATTTCTAAAATTAAAGTTTTGCTAAATTATCAAAAAATAAATGATAATTCAAAACATAAAACAAATTTATAATTATCGAGGTCAAATATGGCTGGCAAACCTAAAGCTTCAAAATCAAAAAGAAATTCGATTTTGTTTAAAATGGTAAGTTCTGCTGGGACTGGTTTCTATTATTTAGCCAGAAGAAATCCTAAGCAAAAAACCGAAAAAATGATTTTCAATAAATACGATCCCGTAGTTCGTAAACATGTTGAATTCAAAGAGCAGAAGCTCTCTAGTTAAATTTTAGGTGGACAAATGTCCACCTTTTTTTTGTCCACCAAGTTTTACAAATTAAATTTAAAAAAATGCTCACCTCCTTATCTTCGCAAATAATTAATGTTGTTGAAAAAGCCGCGATAGCTTGTTACGATTGGATTGGCAAAGGCGACAACGAATCCGCCGATCAAGCCGCCGTTGTTTCGATGCGTCACACTTTAAACCAAATGAATATTGCTGGAAAAATCGTTATTGGCGAAGGCGAGAGAGATGAGGCTCCGATGCTTTATATTGGTGAAAAAGTTGGCAAAGGTGGAGCCAAAATTGATATCGCTCTAGATCCACTCGAAGGCACAACAATTTGCGCCAATGCCGGCGAATCTTCGCTTGCGGTTATCGCCTTCGCTAATGAAGGCGGATTTTTACACGCTCCCGATGTTTACATGGAAAAAATCGCGGTCGGCGGAAATTTACCCAAAGGCATAGTTGACCTCGATAACACTACTAAAAAAAATTTGCAAAATATCGCCAAAGCCAAAAAAATTGCCATCGACGAATTAACAATAATGATTCTTGAGCGTCCGCGTCATGAAGAGCTTATTGCCAAGGTTCGTGAAGCTGGTGCTCGAGTTCGCTTGATTGGTGATGGCGATGTTGCTGGCGTTATCGCTTGCACTTCGGGACATACTAAAATCGATGCTTATATGGGAACCGGTGGTGCTCCCGAAGGCGTTTTGGCGGCTGCAGCTCTTAGAGTGATAGGCGGTCAAATGATGGGGCGCTTAATTTTTCATGACAATAAAAAACAAATCGAACGCGCTAAAAAAATGGGCATTAAGGATTTAAACAAAAAATATAGTGCCGAAGAAATGGCACGCGGAGAAGTTGTATTTGCTTGTGCCGGAGTCACCGATGGCTATATGCTAAAAGGGGTTAAAAAATGCAAAGATACCAATAAAATTTATGTAAATTCTTTATTGCTCGATTCGGCCGCCAAAAAAGTAACGCAAACAATTTCTGAAATTTACTTATAAAAATTCAAGATGAAAATCGAAATTAACGACCTAATTAAACAAATTAGTGAGTCATTAAACCTCGTTGAGAGGTGTCTTTGACCCTAGAAAATTGCAGTCGCAACTCGATGAATTAAATAAAATTGCCGAAGATCCAACGCTTTGGGACAATAAAGAAAAAGCTCAAAAAATTCTCAAAGAAAAATCATTAATTGAAGAAAAACTTAACAAATTTAATAATCTAAAAAATTTATTAAATGATAATTTAAGTTA